>CALPIR020000013.1 GCA_943323675.2 Chitinophaga pinensis
ACTGTAAATTCGTATGATTCACCAAGTGTTAATTCAGAAACTGTTGCAGATTCATTGAGATCAAAAAATATAGAATCGAGTTTGATAAACGATTCGTTCTCATAGTAATCTTGATATACTTGATTGGTCAATAAAACTCCAATCTCTGAGTCATCGTAAACAATTTCAGGAGGTAATTGCCCAAATGATTTAACACAAGAAAACAATGTAAAAATTAATGGTAAAACTTGTAAATATTTTTTCATAGCATTAGGTTTGTTATGGAGGAACAAATAAAAAACACTTTATTGTTTCAACAAAAAGGCCCTAACCTATAATCATTAAACTATGACATTACCTGCGAGAATTAAAGCCATTAGGCTATCAAGAAAACTATGTCAAACACATATGTGTGATATTCTTGAAATAGAACAAGCCACATACAGTGGATTCGAAAAAGACGGAGTAAATCTGAAATTTAGTACTGTTGAGAAGATAGCAAAAGCATTTAATTGTTCAATACCATTTCTCACGGATATTGATTCCAACATTTATGATGAGCAAGAATGGATGTTGTCTAAAATAAATGGTTCTGAAAAATAATTTTGTTATGGCAATCTACTTGTATAAAACAACCACAGACTTTTTTTTAAGTACATTTCAAAACAATTTACTGCACCCTCACAATCTCGTAAGTAGGACTACCCTTGTTGCCGCGGGTATCGTAAAAATCAATAAAGCGTAGCTTAAATAATTTATCTGTGTTACCGTTTGTTTTTTCTTTAATAAAATAAGTAACATAATTCCTGGTGCGGTAAGTTACACCTGTACCACCAAACATAGGCACCTTCCAATCAAAACCTATTACATCGCGGTTGTTACTAAAATTTTGCAAGCTAAAATGTTGAGGACCGATTTCTTCAAACGTAAATTTGCTTGCACTATCTAAAGCCACTTGTATATTTTTGGTGTTAATAAAAGTACCTACTACAGAGTATAAAAGAGGCGGATTAAATTCATAATAAACAGAACGGTAATTCAAAAAACATAAATCCCAATCAGATTTTGGCGGCTCAAAATCTAACGTGCAACCACCATTAGCAAATGTGAAATAGGTAAGCAACTTACTGTGATTTTTGATGATGGTGTGGTTGGTTATTTGTTGTCCGTATCTGTTAGCTATTTGAATTAAAAAAGAATCGTTGTTACATAGCAAAAGTTTAAACTGAAAATAACGCTCGTTTGGCGAAACCAAAATACCCCTATCGATTAAATAAACACTATCATTACTTATGCCGTTGGTAAACCCATTTTTAAGCGCTAAAGAATCACTCATGCCATTAGCTGCATCCCAATTCCATTTGAGTAAATTGGGTTGAATGGCATTTACAAAATAGCCCTTACCAATTGTTGTTACCAAAACCCCTGCTGAACCACCGTTTAGGTATATATTGTTTGATTGCGCGTCACAATCAAAAGATAAATCCCATGAGTTTACTTTTAAACTATTTACATAACCCGATTCTAAATCAACATAAATTTGATTGCTGTAATCGCTGCCCATTTCGTAGCTGTATTTTTGCCCAATAGCTTTAGGCAAAACCACGGGCGTTTCGGGTTGCTCGCACGAAGCCAAAACAACCAATCCTATTAATGCAATAATTGTATGTAACCTAAATTTCATTATTGCTTTATTTGGTTAATGGAGTATCTAATTGAAAAAAACAAGGTTCGGCCCATGGCTATCATAGCATTATTTGATGAACTTTGATGCACACCACCCACAATACTTGCACGAACATTTCTTACATCTAAAATATTTTTTACACCCAAAGTGGTGTTTAGTCTTTTCTTAAAAAATGGTTGCGATATGGTTGCGTCCAATACATTAAATGCGTTGATGTAACCCAACATTACTTCGTTGTTGGTGTAGTTATATTGATAAGCTTGAAGTTTACCATTGTACTTATAAAACAAGGCCAACGAAGTATTCTTTTTAGGATGAGTAGCAGTAAAATTAACTCGCACTTCGTTACTGGTATAAAATTTATTATCTGTCGCATAACTGTTGTTTCTTCCTGTTGCGGCATATCCAGCTTGTATACCATAAACAGGTGTTTTATACTCCATATTAAAGTTTATACCCCTACTGGTAAACTCACCCACATTAATATAGGTGGCTGCTATGGTTTGTGCATTTACCATGGCCAAATCAATCATGTTAGAAATGTGGTTGTAAAACAAACTGGGTTCAAACCTAAACATGTGTTTTTGTTTGGTAATTTCAAACGTGGTAAATAATTGTAAATTATCTCCTGTTTCAGCTTTTAAGTTTGGATTGCCCTGCACGTTATGGCTAGGGTCAACAAACTTTAAATACATTTCTTTTAATGAGGGTGCACGGAAACCTCTGGCATATGATGCACGTAATTTAAGATAACTGGTAATTTCCCATTTTAGATTAATAGCTGGCACAAGAGGCGCATTAAACTTAGTATGATAAATGGCACGAATACCTGGACGTAATGTTATTTTTTTTGTGGGTTTTAACTCGGTACTCGCAAAAATATTATAATCAGTAAACTGTTGCTCGCCATCTGCTATTTTTCCGCCTTCGGTAAACTCGTGGTTTATTTCATAACCTATCTGGTAATTAACCTTTGCATCATTTTTGTTTTTAGATACAAACCCTCTGCTCATTAATAAATAAAAGTAATTGGTATCGTTTAACTCTGCTGCTGTTGTTTGTTCTTCTTGCAAACTCACCAGATCTTTACGTAAGGTATTGCGCACACGTTTGTAATAATTACCCGAACCAATAATGTTTACTGCAAAATTATTCTTTAATTTTTTATCCCAGAATACAGATGTAGTAGAACGTGTTGTGTAATAGTATTGATCAAGACCATAGGCATAAAATGGTGTAACTGTACCACTGTCAAGTGAAGTAACTTTTTCGGTAAACCAATTGTTTTGTATACGCCAATTGCCTGTTTTACCACTAAATGAAACTGTTACATCTGCAAAATATTGTTCACGTGGTTTCCATAACTTGAAACGAGTAATTTTTTCGTTTTCATTATATCCATCAAAAAAATTCCTTCCCCCATTTATTTGCCACTGGGTTCTTTTAAAATCGAAGTTTAAACCTCCATCAATATTGTATTGACCAATACTTTCGTGATAGGTACCCAAGTTAAAACGCCTCGTTTTAGCTACCGATTTTTTAGTGATGATATTAATAACACCGCCCAATGCATCACTTCCAAAATTCACACTCATTGGTCCTTCAACCAACTCAATACGCTCTACATTATTTAAGTTAATTTGAGTTAAATCAACATTGCCTCCCTCGCGACCAATAACAGGAACACCATCTATAAGTATTTTAATATTTTGACCAGTAACCCCTTGTAAGTTTATGCTACTACCTAAAGAAGGATCTTGATTAATACGTATATTAATTTCATTTGCTAATACATCTTTAAGGTTTACTGCACCTTGCTGTTGTATGCGTTGTGCATCAATCACCTTTACTTTAAACACACTGTTTTTAAGGCTATTTTCTCCATACTGACCAGTAACTACGGCATCATTTAAGTGCTTAGTTTTTAAGGTATCTGTTGGTTGATTTTGTTGTGCATTAACAGATAGCACAAACAGTACAAGTGCTCCAATAGGAGCACTTGTACGTTGTAGTAAGAAGATAATGTGTTTAAAAAAGATGATCACTTTTATTATTCAACAACTAAGCGTGCGGCCTTGCTACCATCCACTTGAATAAAGTACAAACCTCTGTTTAAGCCTGTAATGTCAATAGCTGTAGTTCCTGTTGCAGTTTGACTTAAATGAGCTTTTCCTGTAATATCAAAAATAACAACCGAATGATTACCTGAGCCAACTTGAACATTTACAAAAGCGTTTGCGGGGTTAGGATAAACACTAACTGTTTGGTAATTTTTGGCCTCTAGTAAACCTACAAAATCTGTTTCAACACCTTTATAAAAACGTATTCTTCCATTAGACGAACCATCAAATGATTTAAATACCATGCGGTATTGTTTGTTGTTAGCTAAACGAGCGAAGTATACGTTTGAATCGATAATACCAAATGTAGGTTGGCCTGGCCCTGGATTGATTTTCCAGTCGGTACCAATATTGGTTATTTTGTTATTGAAAATTGCAGTTGAAATTTTTGTGCTATCAACAGGCATACCTTTAACACGAGCAGTTAATATGGCTGGGTTAGATAATGCGCCAGTATTTGTACTAAAAACAGTTTGTCCAAATTGGGTAGAAAATGCGCCATAACGTGTAAAGTATAAATCCCATGGAGCACTTGGTTCACGATTAACAACTTGTTTGTTTACTACATCAAAATAAGCAAATAATTTACCGTTAAAACTCGCTTTGCTTATAGTATACTGATTGCTATCCGACCCATTTAAATTAGCCATTTGAAATACCCATTGCGTATCAAAAGCCAATCTATCAATTTTAATTAATTTAAATGCAGAGTCGATGGTGCGACCTTGAGCAGTTCTAGTTAAACGCAAAAGGTAAACATTACCCTTACTTAATACATCATGGCTTGTCATGTTGTAAGCACCCCAACCGAAATCAAAAGGGTCATTCTTTACCAAATTAGCATTAAATGCACCTAAATCCCAGCTGCTATCGCTGTTGTGCATTAACTCCCAAGCACGTAAATTGGTGTCAATTATTGTACTTCTGTATCCAGTAGTGTCAAATCCAACAAAGTTATATTGATTAGATTTATAGATTTGAACATTACGACCTTCATTTGCAATAATGGTGGTTGAACGCAATACATTAGTTGGTGGCGCTGCTGGACGAGTTGCAAAGGCTATGTGCCAATTAGCTCCAGGTTGGGTTCCAACTGTACCATTTTCAAAACTGTAATAAATATCATTCATATAACCTGTACCAAGACTAACGCTATCATTAGCAATTGGTTGAGCTAAAAGAGCCGTTGCAGAAGCAAACAAAAAAGCAATTTGTAAAACTATTTTTTTCATGTAAATGAGTTATTAATTTTGGCGCAATTTATAGCCACGCTGTTATGAAAAACAGTGATAAAAACCCTTTTACACACTTATGACAAAGAACTTGTTAAAGCATATTTTAATGACAAAGTATAAGAAAAGTAATGTTTTGTGATCACACCATTTCAAATACAACGTATATCTTATATATTCGAAACCATATTTATTAAAGAATGAATCAACAATCGTTACTTAAAAAGTTTTTACCACACCTTATTGCTGTGGCTGTAATTCTGGTGGTTATGCTAGCTTACTTTTCTCCATTAATGAGCGGCAAAGTGCTAAAACAGCATGATGTGATGCAATGGAAAGCTTCTTATGAAGAGATTGCAAAATTTGAAAAAGAAAGTGGCGAACGCACTTTCTGGACCAATAGCATGTTTTCGGGAATGCCAACCTACCTCATTGGAGCAACTTACTATTACAATACATCAAACGATGTGTATCGCCTTGTAAATAAAGTAATGGGTAACCCTTTGGAAACTATTTTTTTATTATACATCTGCTTTTATATTTTATTAATAACATTCGAGGTAAGTCCTTGGTTTGCCATAGCCGGTGCACTGGCATTTACATTTAGCACATTTAACTTTATTAATATTGATGCAGGCCATGCAGGAAAAGGTAATGCCATTGCTTTAATGCCATTGGTTATTGCAGGTATTAAAATTACACTAGGTAATAAAAAGTTGTTAGGTGCCGTATTAACTGGCATAGCCCTTTCATTACAACTGGCAGCAGGTCACTTACAAATTACCTATTATTTAGTATTAATTGTAGTGGTTTGGATGATTACCGAGGCAATATTGGCATTAAAAAACAAAACCATACCGAACCTATTAAAGACAGGTGCGTTTTTAATTGTTGCAGCCATTTTAGGTGCTACTTCAAATATAACAAACCTCTTAGTTACTGAAGAATATGGCAAATACAGTATTCGTGGCACATCAGAATTAACTAAAACAACCCAAGGTACAAGTAATGAAAACAACCAATCAAGCGGATTGGATAAAGATTATGCTTTGCAATGGAGTAATGGTGTTTCGGAGCCATTTACCTTATTGATACCTAACTTTTTTGGTGGCGGTAATGCTGGTGATGCACATACACACGGTATTATTGAAAAAGAATTTAAAGCTGCAGGATTACAACAGCCCAAACAGTTAGCAGAAGGTATACCTGCGTATTTTGGCGAACAGCCTTTTACAGCAGGACCAATATACTATGGCGCCATTATTTGCTTCTTGTTTGTGTTGGGATTATTTGTTGTAAAAGGAAGCGAAAAGTGGTGGATTCTAGTAATTTCAACTTTGGCTATATTTTTATCTATGGGTAAAAACTTTATGCCCTTAACAGATATCTTTTTCTACAATGTGCCTTTATACAATAAGTTTCGTTCGGTAACATTTATTTTATCTATTGCACAAACAACATTTCCATTACTAGCCTTATTAGCTATTCGCGATGTAATTAATGGCAGCCTCAAAAAGCCCGAACTTAAAAAAGCTTTATTATATAGTGGTGGAATTGTTGGTGGTTTATGTTTGATTTTTGCTGCCATGCCTGGTTTAGCATCTGTTGATGCAGAACCTATAGATGGTCAACTTAAACAATATGGTTATCCTATAGATGTTATTCATGCGGCACGCGAAAAGGTTCGTCAAATGGACGCTTTACGCAGTTTCATGTTTATTGCCCTCGCATTTGGTACCCTTTGGTTTTTTGTAACCGATAAAATTAAACAACAATATTTAGCCCTTATTTTAGGTGCATTAATTTTGGTTGATTTATGGGGCGTTGATAAACGTTACCTAAACGACAAAGATTATGAGAAACGCAAAAAGACGGATGCCGTTGTAGAAAAAACACAAGCCGATGAAATCATTCTTCAAGATAAAGATCCTCATTATCGTGTATACAACACTACACAACGATTAGATCAAGATGCATTGACATCATACTACCACAAATCAATTGGCGGTTACCATGGAGCGAAAATGCGTAGATACCAAGAGTTAATTGAGTTTCAAATTGCACGTAACAACATGGAAATATTTAACATGTTAAACGTAAAATACTTTATTGTTGGCGATAGCTTAAATAACCTATTCCCACAAATGAATCCTAGTGCAAATGGTAACGTTTGGTTTATTAACAAGATGGTTTGGGTTGAAAATGCAGATGCTGAAATAGATTCGTTAACCACCTTTAACTCTAAACAAACCTGCTTCATCGATAAGCGTTTTAAGGAACAATTAAGCACATTTAAAATACAACCTGATACTACTGCCACAATTAAACTTACCAAATATCAGCCTAATAAATTGGTGTATGAAAGCAATGCGTCAACTGCACAATTAGCCGTGTTTAGCGAGATATATTATGATAAAGGTTGGAATGCATACATTGATGGGGATTTAGTACAACACTTCCGTTGTAATTATGTGTTACGTGGCATGCAAATACCAGCAGGAAAACACACCATTGAGTATCGTTTCGAGCCTCAATCGGTTGCTACAGGCGAGCGTATTACGTTGGTTTCAAGTATACTTCTTTATGGTGGAGCTTTAGCAGTTGCTATTGCTGCATTTTTAAGACGTAAAAAACAGCAAGCATAAACGATGTTGGTTAGTATTTTACTAATCATATACAACCTTTCTATTGCATTTGCAGCAGGTGTTGTTTTTACGCGTTTGCTTAGCAAAATTTGTGGTATTGCAATTGCTATA
This sequence comes from Chitinophaga pinensis, assembly GCA_943323675.2. GTDB lineage: Bacteria > Bacteroidota > Bacteroidia > UKL13-3 > UKL13-3 > UBA6183. The sequence goes on from CALPIR020000013.1 coordinate 7,775, forward strand.
CTTCATCCTACATTATACGTAATTATTGGCTGGGGAAGTATTGCAATGTTGTTGCAGGTCTATCATCTATTCTTTCCTGTTAATTTATTTGCGCACATTTACATCTGGCTTTCAATTGTTATTTTGGCAACAGGTCAATTTAAAATGATAGCCAAAGATGTGGTGTCCTCTTTACATCAAATTAGCAGTAAAAAACACGTTGCTGTTGGCATCGGATTTTTGATCCTTGTTTTAATAAACATTATTTCACGTAAAGCAGATGGAGATATAGGAGATTATCACTTACAAGCCATTAGATGGATAGAAGAATATGCTGCAGTGCCTGGAATTGGAAATATTAGACGGCAATTGGGGAACAACAGCAACTGGTTTTTACTACAAGCATTTGGTGGGCTTCACTTTTTAGGGATACGTTCTGTATATACCTTAAATGCAGCATTAGTTATAATGGCAGCCTTATATGTTACCCCACATTTAAAGCAACATTTTTGGTTGCGCAACCTCTTATTGCTTTTTTATTTTGCCATAGTTGCTACAAGAAAGTATACAGGCGGTGTTACCAATGATATAAGCATAACCATAGGCATAATTATCTTGTTTTGTTGGTTTACCGATATAATAAACAACCACAATAAAAAGGCAATTGAATTGTTGATGTTAGTGGTATTAACCATGCTATTAATAACTTATAAATTGAGTGCGTTACCAATGGTATTGTTTGCAATTGGTGTCTTTTTTTATGCATTCAAACAGCAACTCATAACCAAACGAATTATCTATTTTATAATAGGAATTGGTGTGCTAATTTTTATACCTTGGTTTATTACAAATATTATACATTCGGGTTATTTATTATTTCCTGTAACAAGCAGTAATTTTTTTGATGTTGATTGGAAAATGCGCCCCGAAATTGTGGCTTACGAAGTATACGCAAATCTTGCTTATGCCCGTGCACCAAATATAGATATTGAAGTATCGAGATACTACACCTTTAGCCAATGGTGGCCACATTGGATTAAAAGTATTGATATATTTAGCTTTATTCTACTTGGTGGCGGCTTGTTTTTTTATGTTATACTGATTATACAGTGGTTAAACAATAAGCGCTTTAGAAACCAATTTAAAACACATTACTATTGGATCATAGCCTCAACATGCATGGTTGCACTCGTACTTTGGTTTACCCACGGGCCTACTCCACGTTTTGTTTTTGGATATTTGGTATTTACCATCACCATGGGAATCAACTTATTTCATCAAACCACCCTACAGCAATTACTCTATAAACACAAGTTTAGTTTAGTAGCTACCCTATTAATTGTATTAATTGCTTCATCCGTAAAAAATCAAATAACAAACCAAATCTTTTCAAACAATTTAATAATGCCACCAAGCTATATGCAACCCCAAATACAAAATTTTGCGGTTAATGGTGGTGCGTTAAATGTACCATTACCTAAACAACAGTGTTGGGACAGTAAATTACCGTGTACCAATTTACCTGATAGCGGTATAGAATACCGTGGAATTACCTTAAATCAAGGCTTTAGAATTAAAACACAACACTAAGTATTTTTCTTTTTGTTGTTGATGTTTTAGCATTTAATTTGTGCCCATTATAAAAATAACAAACAACATGGCAACCGAAAAGATATTGATAGTAGGCTCTCAAGGCCAAATAGGATTAGAATTAACTCAAGAGTTACGTGCAATTTATGGTAATGATAACGTTATTGCCAGCGATTTAAAAGCACCTGAGCTGAGTAACGGACCATTCGAGACCTTGGATATCATGGACAAAAACAGGTTAGATGAGATATTTAAAAAGCACAACGTTACTCAAGTATATTTATTAGCGGCACTACTATCTGCAACTGCCGAAAAAAATCCACGTTTTGCTTGGGACCTAAACATGGAAGGATTGTTTAATGTACTTAATGCCGCCAAAGACGGGGTGATAAAAAAAGTGTATTGGCCAAGTTCTATTGCGGTTTTTGGGCCAACAACACCTAAGAAAAACACACCTCAATATACCGTTATGGAACCTAATACCATTTATGGCATTAGCAAACAAGCCGGTGAACGCTACTGCGAATATTACCACCAAAAATATGGTGTAGATGTAAGAAGTATTCGCTACCCTGGATTAATAGGACACAAAAGTGCCCCAGGCGGTGGAACAACAGATTATGCAGTACACATTTACCACGAAGCACTTAAAAATAAAAAATATGAATGCTTTTTGAGTGCGGATACAGAATTACCAATGATGTATATGCCTGATGCGTTAAAAGCTACGATAACATTAATGGAAGCTCCGGCTGAACAGGTTAAAATTAGAAGCAGTTATAATGTTGCGGGGATGAGTTTTAACCCAGAAGATATTGCTGCTGAAATTAGAAAATACATACCTGATTTTACGATTAGCTATAACCCAGATTTCCGCCAAGCCATTGCAAATAGTTGGCCTCAAAGTATTGATGATACGCAAGCAAAAGCAGATTGGGGTTGGAAACCACAATACGATTTAGCAAGCATGACCAAAGACATGTTAGATAACTTGAAGTAACGTACACTTTACTTTTATTCAACAACTTAAGCTTCAGAATTAATTGATTATTTGAGTATTTTATAAAGGCACATTGTCATTTTATTTAAACACTAAATACGCGCCATATTACAGAATTGAGTGAAGTAAGCTATTGGGTATCATTATTAAACAAAAATTCCTATAATTGAAAAAAAATAATAACATGAAAATTGCACAAATTTTAATTATCCTCTTAATAACCAGCACAATAACATTAGCTCAAAATATTGAAGTAAACTGGGGAAAAGAAACCAAATCAGATAAGCAACTAAGAATTGGTGGCGTTTTAGGTAGCGACCCCAACGGTTACCTCATTACCAAGTATAACATTACTGGAATGTTTGGTAAATCTAAAACTTGGATTGCAAGACATAACCTAGACCATGAGGTTGAGTATACCATAGAAGTGCCTAACGAGATAAATAAGAAAGACATTTCTAGAGAAGGAATGTATAAAGTAAAAGATAGGATTTTCATTTTTAACTCTCAAAACGATAAAAAAGCGGATGTTAATAAATTATACTTATCTATTATTGATAAAGCTGGCAACATTGGAGAAGAAAAATTAGTTGATGAAATTTCATACAAAGGGAAAAAAGATAAAGGCGGATTTGATATTCATCACCTACCAAACTCAGAAAACTTTTTAATAACACACAACGAAGGTTATACTAAAAAAGGAAACGAAGAAGTAAACTACAAATTATACGATTATGACTTTAAATTAAAGTGGGAAAAAGCCATTGAGCTTCCTTATAAAGACAAAAAATTCAGTATTGTAGGTTATCAAATTGATGAGGCTGGAAATGTATACCTATACGGTAACATACCAGTAAGTAAAGACCTAAACAAGAAAGTTATTTTTGCCTATTACCCAGCAACCAATAAACTAGAAGAAGTTAAGGTTGAATTTGGAAAGGCTTACCGCATATCAGATTTAAATTTTGTTTATACCAAAGGTGTACTTCAATTCACAGGTTTTTACTACGACCAAAAAGGTGGAATTCAAGGTGTATTTATCACTAAAATAAACGCCAAAACATTAAGCACAGAAGTAGAAAAAACAATTCCTTTTTCTAAAAAAGATTTGCTGATGTTTACAACCGAAAGAGCAGCAAAAAAAGGCAAAGGTATTTTAGCAAACTTTGATGTTAGACAAATTTTAGTTAAAGAAAATGGCGACTTTTTTATTATTGGAGAAGCTTTTCAATTGGTAGTTACAACATACCGCGACTCAAGAACTGGTGCTACTAGTACTACTTACACCTACTATTACAATGATATTATGGTGGTAAGTTTATCAAAAGATGCTGAAATAAACTGGGTGCAAAAAATACCAAAGAAACAAATAAGTCAAAATGATGGTGGATATTACTCGTCATACGTTTTTGTTAACGATGAAAATAACCTTTACATGATGTTTAACGACAATCCCAAAAACCTTTCACCTAAAACAAAACCAGAGAAAAGGGGAACCTATTTTGCCTCAACCCGTAATCCTAAAAAATTAGTAGTGGCATTATCAACGGTTAATCAAAAAACAGGCGAATTCACATCAGAGATTTTCTTCAAATCAAAAACTGAAGGTAAAGCCGTGTTTGTTCCTAAATTTAATCAGAAACTAAACGACAAACAAACCCTTATTTATGCTGAAAAGGGTAAAACAAATCGGTTTGGTGTTATCACAGTTAAGTAGTTTTAGAGGTGTTAGTTAAGGTTAAGTATTAATAAGATAAAATGACAAGATATATTACCGTTGCTTTCTCGCTGATTATGCTCCTGCTATCAAGTTGTGCAACTCTACTTGATGTGAAGAGCCAAAAAACAAAAGGAATATTTATTACAAGTAACACCCTTAATGCAAAAGTGTTTAACAGTAAAAATCAGCTTATTGGTACAACACCGTTACTTTACAATCCAAGCAAAAACACAGGACTACAAACCTTAACAATAGAAAAAGACCAATACGAATCACAAAAAATAACAATTGAGAAAAAAGAAAAAGCTGGTTTTGCTTTCTTAGATGCAATGCTTCTTTGTGTACCCTGCTTGGTAGATTATCCAACAGGAAATATCTATAAATATAACCAAGATACTTTTTCGGTTCACTTAAAGAGAATTTATGATAAAGATGTTGAACGCGTAAGTTTTGTTTTTGAAGAAACCGATTGGAAAATAGCCGATGGTTCTAAAATAGGAAAAAGCATAAATGATCCTGTTTATTTCAAAAAATCATCATATGCGTCTTATCTGTACAAATCTTTATCGTGCGAAGGGCAAAACTACAATAGGTATAAAATTATAAATTGTAATGAAGATTTATCGAAAGAAAATTCGCTGCTGATTAATGCAAACAGCATTTTGATTAAGCCTATTGTAAACGAACTCAGAACTAACTTTTTAAAAGAAAAAGGCGTTTACAATACAACGGTTAATGCATCTGTTACTTGGATTTTCTCGAAACGATCTGGTAAGGTGATAAAAGAAGTACAACAAACGTTTATTAAAAAGAGTGATCGAGCTGATACCAAAACATTACTTGCAAGAGGATTAAGCGAGACCCTTGCAAATATTATTGAAAACGACACCAACTATAATTTATTTATTGCTGAATCTAAAACCAATAAAGAACAAGAAAATCTTTTTAATGAAATAAAAATTGAACCGAATAAAGCACCAACCTTTAGTAAAAATAAAGACTTAATAGGTTATTTAATGAAGGGTGTGGTAACGATTAAACATGGTGATGGACACGGCAGTGGTTTTTTCATCTCAAATGATGGTTATTTGATAACAAACTACCATGTAATAAAAGATAAAAAACAGGTTGATGTACAGCTGAACGAATCGATTACATTAACCGCAGAATTAGTTCGAGGAGATGAGGTTTATGATGTGGCATTATTAAAGGTAAGCGGTCAAAATTTCAGAGGCCTAGCGCTCATCAATTCAGACTCTGCACAAACAGGCGAAGATGTTTTTGCCATCGGAACACCAAGCGACATATCACTAGGACAATCCGTTACAAAAGGAATCATTAGCGGTAAAAGAAAGATAGGTGAAAAAATATATTTTCAAACTGATGTATCAATAAATAGCGGAAACAGCGGTGGCCCATTACTAAATGAAAATGGCGAAATTATTGGAATGGTAACTATGAAATTGGTTGGTGATGGCATTGAAGGTATTGGGTTTTGCGTTCCTTCTAACACAATTATGGAGAAGTTAAATATTAAACTACAACCTAAGCAATGAAAAAAATTCTAGTATTCATAATTTTCTCTATAACTGCACTTGTAACCTTTGGGCAGAAAAGAAACAATATAAAATTAATTGGCTTTGGTTACGATACTTGGACTAATGCAGACAATTACCTTGGTATAGGCTATACAGACGAATTCGTGAATAGCAGCAGCCGATTTAGTTATACACTTGGCTACGAAAGATTAATTGGCAGCAGGCTTTCAGTAAGCGGAACATACAACTATATATTTGGGTCAGACCAAGATGAATTTAATGATGAAACCTCATTTCAAACAGATTATAAACCAGAAGAAATACCAGACCAATTTTTTTATAAAGGCTTTTACACCTCATCCGGATACACATTAGGGTACGAAACCAAATATTTCTTTAATGAGTTTGACGAAGATGGGGCCAATAGCCTATTTATTGGATTTAATTACCAATACACAAAATTTAAAGAGGAATTAAGTGACGTTCAATATGAGTTATCACCCGCATTCAGTCGCAATTATACAACACCCAAAGACTATTCTGCAAGAGATTATTCTATAAACAGATTAGGCGTTAAATTAGGGGCAACATACACGGGAGCGCTATCTAGCGAATTTGCTATTGGGATGTACTTAAATATGCCAGCTGGCTTTGATGATTCAGCATGGCGAACGCCTGTGGCAATAAATCCCTTAAGCTTTAATTTAACTTGGATATTGGGAGTACCATTTTAATTCTGCAAATAAAGGCGTATTGAACCAACATATCTGTTTCAAAAAGATTACAATTTTAATATAATAAAAAAGCCTGGCTCAATTAGAGTCAGGCTTTTTTAGTCGGGGTGGCAGGATTCGAACCTACGACCTCCACATCCCAAATGTGGCGCGATACCGGGCTACGCTACACCCCGAAAACGTTTATGGCTTTGTTTTCACTAACCTAAACGCGGTGCAAAAGTAACCTTTTGCAGTGGTTTTCCAAATATTATGCTAACTTAATTTGGACTAGCTTGCGGAGAGAGAGGGATTCGAACCCTCGATACAGTTTTCACCGTATGTCGGTTTAGCAAACCGGTGGTTTCAGCCACTCACCCATCTCTCCGGGCCTCCTAAAATAATTCTAGGAGGTGCAAAAGTATGCAACTGACCTATAACAAACAAATCTTTTCTCAAAAAATATCATTTATTGTACTTCTTACTTAAAATGCGATTTTTGTGCTAAATATATTGTTTTGATTCTTTGATGTTTATAAAAGTCATACAACTTATTACTTGTTTTATTTAATCTATTATACAAAGTTAGTACTCGAAAAGCCTCAAAAATTGAAAACAAGACGATTGCACCAAGGTTGTAAACCGCCAAGGTGTTAAGTAACCAAATTAAACTATACCATTATGGCCAAGGATAACCCAATTAATTACAAGTATAGAGACCTGAAAATATTTGGCTCTACAGAATGGCTTGCCAATAACGAGAAAAAATACCGTCAGGTTTATGACGAAGCTGAATGCACATTTATATATTGTGAACTGTCTTTTTTTAACAAACTTTTTGATGAGAAAGATTGGGAGATAAACATGAACCTTAAGTGTGTGCATCATACAGATAACATTGAAATTTGCAACCTTACTGCTGATAGAACGATACGAAAAGACGAAAATATAGTTTTTGTGCGAGAAGGTTGGGGCGTTAAAACACCAGGCGTTTACTGGAAAAAAGGAGTTTACCGCTGGGAAGCATGGATTAATAATTTACTAATTGCTGAAACACGCTTTTATGTAGAGGACCAAGGTATAGTTACAGATACTGTTAATCCTTACTTTACATTAAAAGAAGTAAAATTATACGAAGGCCCTGATAGTAACATCATAAAAAAGGATCGCAAATATTTACGTGCATTTAGCGAAGCAGAAACCCGTTATGTTTGGGTTGAACTTACCTGCGAAAACTTAACAATGACTGATGAGGCATGGCAATGCGAAATGTTTTTCAATTTCAAAACCCATAGTGGCCAACTAAAAGGTAAAATAGAAAAGCTTCTTGAAGTTGGAGGTAAAGATGGTGTATTTGAATGCAGTATTGGTTGGGGAAGTGATTTAAAAGGAACTTGGGGTAATGATGTGTATTCAGTTGATGTGGTATTCATGGATCAAATTATTGCTAGTATTCCTTTTGAAGTGGGTAAAGAATTCATTTATGATGAGGCACCAATATTATCATCTATTCAACCTAAATATAAAATTAAACCGGCAACAGAAAAGGTTAAAACACCAACTGATACTAAAGTAGGAAACGTATTAAATGAATTGGATGCTTTAATTGGATTAGACAGCATAAAAAAGAAAGTTAAAGAATACACAACCTATCTTAATTTTATCAAACTAAGAAAAGAGAAAGGCTTTGAAGATAATGAGAAAATTAACCTACATGCAGTATTTACTGGTAATCCAGGAACAGGTAAAACAACCGTTGCAAAAATGCTTGGTAAAATATACCAAGAGCTTGGCTTACTTTCTAAAGGGCATGTGGTTGAGGTAGACAGAAGCGATTTAGTTGCAGAATACATTGGGCAAACTGCACCTAAAACAAAAGAAATTATAAAAAAAGCAAAAGGGGGAATTTTATTTATTGATGAAGCGTATGCACTTGCACGTAAAAACGATGACTCTAAAGATTTCGGTAAAGAATCTATTGAGATATTATTGAAAGAAATGAGCGATGGCGATGGCGATTTGGCTATAATAGTAGCAGGTTACCCAGATGAAATGAATAACTTCATGGAGTCTAATCCCGGTTTAAAATCTCGTTTTAGCATGTACTACGATTTCCCAGATTACACCCCTCAAGAACTGATGAAAATTACAGATTACACCTCACTAAAAAGAGCGGTAATTTTGAATCCAGAGGCTAGAGATATGATGTACAAAAAATTAGTAGATGCATATCGTGATAGAGATAAAACATTTGGCAATGCACGTTATGTAAATAAACTTATTGATGATGCGAAAATGAATATGGGATTGCGTATCATGTTAAACGAAAATCCAGCAGCATTAACCAAAGAAGATTTATCAACTATAAATGCAGATGATATTGGTAAAATTTTTGTAGCCAAAACTAGAAGTATTGCAGATATACCTATTGATGAAGAATTACTGCGCTCTGCATTGGCTACTTTGCACAGCATGATTGGTCTTGGTGCAATTAAAACAGAAATTGACGAATTAGTAAAACTAGTACGCTTCTATAAAGAGATTGGTAAAGACATACGTCAGAGCTTCTCTTTACATGCGGTTTTTACGGGTAATCCAGGAACTGGCAAAACAACTGTAGCTCGTTTGTTAGCCCAAATATATAAAGCACTAGGTATACTAGAACGCGGTAATTTAGTGGAGTGCGATAGGCAAGATTTAGTTGGTGGATATGTTGGCCAAACTGCACTTAAAACAAATGAGGTTATTAATAAAGCCATGGGCGGTGTTTTATTTGTTGATGAAGCATATGCGTTAAGCGAAGGTGGTGAAAATGATTTTGGGAAAGAAGCTGTAGAAACTATTCTTAAACGCATGGAAGATGAACGCGGTGAATTTGTGGTGATAGTCGCAGGATACACTGATAATATGAAACGTTTCTTAGAATCAAATCCTGGGTTAAGTTCTCGCTTTGATAGGACCTTGTTTTTCGATGACTATAACGCTGAACAACTATACGAAATTGCGATTCGTATGCTTAATAGCAACAGCATAAAACCAGACGAAAAAGCTCGCGAACATTTAAAATCATATTTCGAGTTTCAATATAAAACGCGTGATCAATATTTTGGTAATGCCCGCAGTGTTAGAAAACTAGTTGAAGAAGCTATTAAAAATCAACACCTAAGACTTGCTAAAGTTGAAACCGAACAAAGAACCATCGACATGATTCAGGAGTTAACTTTTGAAGATGTGGGAGAGTTTAAAATAGATTATAATGCGGCAACTGAAAAACGTTCTATTGGGTTTAATATAAGCAAGCAATAGTTTAATTCATTGCTATAAAAAAAGCGATGATTATTTAATCATCGCTTTTTTGTATTATTTAATTTGTGTTCAGTATTTCATTCAACTTAGATACGAACTGCATTCTAATTATAGGTTTCTCAATAATGCAATCAAAAGCATCTTCAAAGTTGTCTTTACCCAAATAACTTATTAAATGAGCAGTAAAAGCGATTACAGGTAAATGGGAGTATTTTGGTGTTGATTTAATATGTTTGGCTAACCAAATTCCATCTTCATCGCCATCCAAATTAATATCCGTTACCACTAAATCAAAATCTAATTTGCTCAATGCTTCAATGGCTTGTTTGGCATTGTTTACCACTTTATGTTCAAAGTCATTAGCAAGATATATCTCTAACAACTGCCTATTAATGGGATCATCATCTATGGCTAATATTCTTCTCAATACGTTAAAATTTACAAAACAAAGGTAGTGCATTTAATAATGTAGCATACCAATTTTGAATATTGATACGCTAACTAAATCCACAAAGTTTTGGTATTACAAAACTCAAGCAAGCCAAACTCACCTAACTCCCTACCATACCCAGATTTTTTTACTCCACCAAAAGGATGTGATGGTTGTGACTTAACCATTTCATTAATAAAAACCTGACCACTATCAATTTGATTGGCAATATTCAATGCACGGTTAATATTTTTACTCCACACACTAGCTCCCAAACCAAACTCTGTTGCATTAGCCAACACAACAGCATCATCATCATCTTTTACTACATAAACACTTACAACAGGTCCAAATAATTCTTGGCTGTAAGCATCACAACTAGGGTTGATATTAGTTAAGATTGTTGGAGGATAAAAATACCCGTGCGCAGGAAAATTAGTTTGTTGGTAATGTTTAATGGCGCCTTTACTAACAGATTGAGTTACCTGATTTGCTATCTTATCACGTAAATCTTTGCGTGCTAATGGACCAATATTAATCCCATCAAGCAGTGGGTTACCACAAGCCAATGATGCAACCCTATCAGTTAGTTTCGATAAAAACTCAACTGCAATGTTCTCGTGTAAAATAAAACGTTTGGCAGCAATACAGCTTTGCCCATTATTTTGAAAACGAGCAGTAATGGCTTGCTTTAAAGTTTCTTCCAAATCGGCATCTTCCATCACAATAAATGGATCACTTCCACCTAATTCCAATACCGATTTTTTGATGTATTTAGCAGCAGTACTCGCAACAGAACTTCCTGCTTTATCGCTACCAGTTAACGTAGCTGCCTTAACCCTAGAATCGGCCAAGCAATTGGCTACTTGTTCCTCTGTTGCAAAAACCACTTGTATAAGGCCCTCGGGTAATCCGCACTCATTTATAAGTTGCTGTATAGCCAAACTACACTGAGGCACGTTAGGTGCAGGCTTAACTAAAATGGCATTACCAGCAAGTACAATTGGAACTGCACTTCTTAATATCTGCCAGTATGGAAAATTCCAAGGAAAAACGCCTATAACAATTCCTAAAGGTTCGTATACCTGATGAACTGTTTTACCGGTTTCGGCAATGCTAATTTTGGGTTGAAGCATTGTGGCTGCATTAGCTGCATAAAACTCGCAGCCTCTTGCGCACTTTAGTACTTCTAATTTTGCCTCTGATAATAACTTTCCCATTTCAAGCGTTGCTAGCAATGCCAACTCTTCATGTCTTTCTTTTATTAACGAAGCTAATTTATTGAAAAAAACTGCTCGGTCTGATACACTTACCTTACGCCATAATTTCTGTGCATCATCAGCTTTTGATATAGATGCACTCAAAGCAGTATCACTTATAAAATCAAACTGCGCAAGTCTTTCTTCCGTATAAGGATTTATTGATTCAAATTTCATGTTGTGTTACACCAATTATTGAGGCAGTTATTTATTGCCCCACTATACCTATTAACATTTGAATGGTGCAAGTTTGTTGCTCGCCCGTAATTAAATTCTTAACAGTAAACACTTGTTGTTGCATTTCTGTTTCACCAACAATGGCTGCAAATGGTATTTGTAAAGCATTAGCATAATCTAATTGTTTACCCAATTTCTTGTTATCGGGAAATACTTCGGCTGCAATACCAGCATCGCGTAATGCTTTTAAAGCTGGTAAACAGTACAATTGTGTGGCTTCATCAAAGTGGCAAAACAAAACTTGGGTTGATGTAGCCCTAAGTTGTTCAGGGAAAAGTTTTAACTCTTCCATCACATCATAAATCCTATCTAAACCAAAACTTATACCCACACCAGATACATTTGGTAACCCAAAAATACCAGTCAGGTTATCATATCTGCCACCACCACCAATACTGCTTTTTAAAGTGCCATCGTTTGATATGACTTCAAAAATACAACCAGTGTAATAGCTTAATCCCCGTGCTAAACTAAAATCTAAAGTAAGGTTAATATTAGGCGTGGGGTTTGATTCAAGAATAAAATCCAATTCTTCAATTCCTTTTAAACCTTCTTGCGATAATTGTAACTTACCTTTTAGCTGATTTAAAATTTCTTTGTTTTCACCTTTAATGGTTATGATACCAAACAAGGTGTTCAATTCCTCATCTGAAAAGCCTTGTTCTAGCAACTCTTTCCGAACACCTTCTTCGCCAATTTTATCTAGCTTATCAATTGCTATTGCAATGTTGTTCATCACGTCAATCGATTTTACAACTTCAGCAATACCTGCTAAAACCTTTCGGTTATTAATCCTTATCTCGTAATTTATTATACCTAGCTTAGTAAATGCTTCATCATAAATTTGAATCAAATCCAACTCGTTTAATAAACTATCACTTCCTACCACATCTGCATCGCACTGCCAAAATTCACGGTAGCGACCTTTTTGTGGCCTATCAGCCCTCCATACAGGTTGCATTTGGTAACGCTTAAACGGAAAAGTGATTTCGTTTCTATGCATAACCACATAA
>CALPIR020000014.1 GCA_943323675.2 Chitinophaga pinensis
ATTTATACCAAGAGAAAAAGAAATACCTTTTGTGTTTGAGTTTCCTGCAAATAGGTTGGTCGATTTAGAATAAACCCATATGATTCATTTGAAATACAATAGAAATAAACGCATTCGGTGCACCATTAATTATAATACCATGAAGACATGCTAAAGTCTTATAACTGTTGTTTCTGCAGTTGGTTTAAAATTAGTAGAACATGCAACGAACAAGCTACGCTGCGCTGCGCATGTTCGTTGTTGTTTGGGGAGTAATAGATAGTAGGCAATTAATGGTGCCCGATTTTTTAAAAATGACAATAAAAACGATAGCACAACTTTGTAGCATGTTAAAAGTAACTGTTCAGGACTTTCAGCAACTGTTGGCTGAACCTGAGTATAGTTGTTACACTATTCCCAAAAAGAATGGTGGATTTCGTACTTTGGAATCCCCGCAAGGTTTGTTACGTGAAGTGCAAGGACGATTAGCGGAATATATGCAACCCTTTTATACCGTAAATAAATTACCTTGTGTACATGGCTTTGTAAAGGCTATTCAAGGTCAGCAAAAGTTTGGGGTGTTAAGTAATGCTAAAATGCATATATCTAAGCCATTTGTAATGAACATGGACATTAAAAACTTTTTTGATAGCATAACCACCAAACAAGTTAAACACGCATTATTACGCAATCCGTTTTTTGTTAGTGATGAAGTGGCAACTGCCATTGCGTTGCTATGTACACACCGTAAAAAATTACCAACGGGTGCTCCAACTTCACCCGTGTTATCAAACATTGTTTTTTATTGTCTTGATGATACATTAATGCAATTGGTTGATGAAATTAATGCTACAAAAAGTGAGGATGAGATAGCGGTAACTTACACACGTTATGCGGATGATTTAACCTTTTCGGGTAATGAATCATTGGTGCTTGTTATGGTGGAGCGTATTAACAGAATAATTAGTTACAACGGTTTTGAAATAAACATAAAAAAAACACGTGGACAAAGACCATATGCTGCGCAATGGGTCACAGGGGTAAAAGTTAACGAAAAGTTAAATGTAAGCAGGTTATATATTAGAAGACTAAGGGCTATTTTACATAGTATGCAAAACAATAACATTGTTGATGCAGTAAGGAAATATTTCAACATACCCTTAACAATAAATGTTGAAATAAGTAACATACAAAAAATGCTGAGTAGTGTGCGTTCGCAAATTGCTTGGGTAGGATTGGTAAGAGGCAAAAGTGATGAGGTGTATTTGAAGTTAAAGTCAACTTTTGCATTAGCAGAGAGGAAGATTTTGGCAGTTCCGGAAGACTGATGAAATATGAACTCTAAGTGGCTGTAATTTCCAATTGTTAATTACAGCCTGCTCGATTGAGCCATGGGTTGGTATTGAGTGAGCGCTTGGATCGAAACATAGTTCAGCGGAGCTAAAGGAGGAGTGGAGGGAAAGGAATAATCTTAATAATCCCTTCTCGATATTCTCCGTTACACTCCGAACTCGAAGTGGCTGAGATTTTCATTTAAACGTTAAACTCGGCTTAGGGATGGAAGCGTAAAGCCCATAGCGAGGCACGAGCGAGGACTTGTAGCGCACAGCCCGACCACGAGTGAAGTGCAGCGTAACCTCGGGGTAAGCCCCCAACTTTTTTAATGCTGAATTGTACTGAGTTAATTCGGGTAAAAAACTATTTTTGCTTAAATTTCTTTTATAGAATAATTATGGCAAACAGACGAGAATTACATGCAGCAACAGGTAATACATTGAGCTGCAAGGGTTGGGTACAAGAAGCAGCCTTGCGCATGTTACACAATAACTTGGATCCTGATGTGGCTGAAAGGCCTGAGGACTTAGTGGTTTATGGCGGTATAGGCAAGGCAGCCCGCAATTGGGAAAGTTTTGATTTAATTGTGAAAGCCCTACAGGATTTAGAAGAAGATGAAACTTTATTAATACAAAGCGGCAAACCAGTGGGTATTTTACCTACACATAAAGATGCTCCGCGTGTTATTATTTCAAATAGCATGTTGGTTCCTAAGTGGGCCAATTGGGAAACTTTTCATGAGTTGGATAAAAAAGGTTTGATGATGTACGGCCAAATGACAGCTGGTAGTTGGATATATATTGGTTCGCAAGGTATTGTACAAGGAACTTACGAAACGTTTGCCGAGGCTGCTCGTCAGCATTTTGGTGGTACGTTAAAAGGCACTTTAACTGTTACTGCTGGATTAGGTGGTATGGGTGGAGCACAACCATTGGCCGTTACCATGTGTGATGGTGTTTGTCTTGCTGCTGAAATGGTAGAATGGCGTATCAAAAAACGTATAGAAACACGTTACTTAGATGTAATGAGTCGTGATATTGACCAAGCAATTGACATGGCCTTGAAAGCGAAGGCTGAAGGCAGGCGATTATCTATAGGTGTATTGTGTAATGTAATTGATTTATTGGAACGTTTAATTGAGCGTAACATTACTCCTGATTTGTTAACAGATCAAACATCGGCACATGATCCGCTTAATGGTTATTACCCTGAGGGGATAGCCGAAGAGGTTGCTGATCGCATGCGTAAAGTAGAGCCGGTTAAGTATGTAGAAAAATCTTTAGATACCATGGCACATCATGTAAAGCTCATGATTGAATTGCAAAGCCGCGGTGCCATTACCTTTGATTACGGGAATAATCTACGTGGACAAGCTAAAGACCAACGCCATGTAGAAAACGCATTTTCGTTTCCAGGTTTTGTGCCTGCTTACATTCGTCCGTTATTTTGCGAAGGTAAAGGACCATTCCGTTGGGTGGCTTTAAGTGGCGATCCAAATGATATTTATATAACCGACCAAGTGATGAGGGACTTGTTTCCTGAAAATGCTTCGTTACACAGGTGGTTGGACATGGCGCGTGAGCGTATTGCTTTTCAGGGATTACCTGCCCGTATTTGTTGGATTGGCCAAGGCGATAGAGAAAAAGCTGCATTGGCATTTAACGAATTGGTGCGCACAGGGAAGGTTAAAGGGCCTATTGTAATTGGCAGAGACCATTTAGATACTGGTTCCGTAGCATCGCCTAATCGCGAAACAGAAGCCATGAAAGATGGAAGTGATGCAGTTGCAGATTGGCCAATACTAAATTCGTTAATTAACACTGCGGGTGGTGCAAGTTGGGTATCTATACATCACGGTGGTGGGGTTGGTATGGGTTACAGTATACATGCAGGTATGGTAATTGTGGCTGATGGAACAGAAGATGCTGCACGCAGATTAAAACGTGTGTTGCATAACGACCCTGCAATGGGTGTGATTAGACATGCGGATGCAGGTTATGATATTGCAATTGATACTGCCCGTAAGCATAGGTTAGATATTAAAGAGCGTTTGAAAGATAAACCTGAGAAACCAGCGTTTTAAAAAAGGTCAGCACGCCTTTGATGCGTTAGACCTTTTGAACTTTATATGTCATTCAAACGTATTGACGCGAAATGCGTCTGACGGTTTTAAAATCCCGCTCGAAACTGAGCGGGATTTTTTTATGCAGGCAACTCGCAACCTTACTGACGCATTATGCATTTGACTGTTTTGTGGATCCTGTTCAAAATGGAGATGTGTTTTTTTAATACATCCGTTTTAATTAAACAATACTAAGCATACCCAATAATCCACCAGTATGTATGGTTACTATTTTACTGTTGTTTGGGTAATAATTTTGTGCAATAAGCTTACTTACGGCTAACATCATTTTTCCAGTATACACTTGATCTAATAAAATGCCAGTATGTTTTGCAAAGTGGTTTATAAAATCAAGCAGCTCTGTATTTGTTTTTGCATATCCACCACAACTAAAATTATGGTGTACTTTAATGTTAAATCCTGCTAATTCAGCAATTTCTTTATCCATTTCCTCAGCTCCTTTCAATACACAAATTCCTTCTGCAATTATATTTTTTGGTATAGCACCTTGGGCTAACCCAGCCAATGTGGTTCCTGTACCAACAGCACAAACGGTATGTGAAAATCCATCTGCATCATTTAAGATATGTGCACATCCTTTGGCTGCTAATTCACCCTTTCCACCCTCGTCTATAAAGTATGTATTTACATGTTGTTTTGCAAAATCTTGGTACAAATCCAGTTTGTTTTTATATGCTTCGCGTGATACGAAAATTAATTCCATGCCATATAATTTGCATAAATTAAGCATGTGGTTGTTTACTTCTTCACCACGCACAAAAGCGGTGGTTTTAAATTGATGCATGGCGCCTGCACAAGCCAATGCAACTAAATGATTGCTAAAAGCGCCACCAAAACTCACCAAATGGCGGCTATTTTTTTGTTGTGCATCATCCAAAATATAAAACAACTTACGCCACTTATTACCAGATACAAAAGGATGTAACATGTCGTCACGTTTCATGTAAACGGTAACGCCATTGGTATTAAAAGCTGGTAACTTGATGTGTTGTATGGGAGGATTAAAAGGTAGCTCTAACATCATCTTATGCGCAGTTTTTGTCCAACAGAAATGGCATTATCTATCATGTTGTTCAATTTCCTGATGTCGTCAACTAACACATTATACTTACGTGCAATACTATATAAATTTTCTTTCTCTAATACCTCGTGAAATATTGGTTCCGTTGAGTTTAAGTCAGGTTCCTTGTAATCAGCTTTCTCTCCATTTAAAGGTACTATCACCAGCTCGTCACCAACACGTAAGGTGTCGCTTGTAAGTTCGTTTAGTGCCCTTAGCTCAATAACAGTTGTATTGTATTTGCGTGCAATACTGTATAATGTTTCGCCTTGTTTTACCATATGGTAACCTGGAACTACAGCTTCTTCATTTTCGTTAATTGCAGGTTGGTTAGGGTTAATAATCAACCTTGTTCCATTGCTAATTTCTTCATTATGCAAATGGTTAATTTCCATGATGCCTTCAATACGGACGTTATATTTTTTTGCTATGCTAAATAAAGTTTCGCCTTTTTGTACCACATGAAAAAATGCCATATCATTTTTATTATCAGTGATATTAATGGCGTATTCATCTTCAGGTAGTAATGGTTTGCTTGTAGAAACATTTTTTCTTGCGTCATCGTAAATGAAGTTATTGTAAGTGCTATCAATATTGGCAATACTACTTACTCTAAGTGTAGGTGTTTTATGATTTAAACCACGTAACGAGAGTTTTTCTCCAACTTCAGGCTCTTGGCCTTCTTTCATGTTGTTACGCGTATAAAGTTTACTTAGTTTGATACCAAAACGCTGTGATATCTTGCGCATGTTATCGTCAGTTGATACGATATAATGTTCAACACTTCCGGTATAATTTTTTGGTTTGATGTATATGGTATCACCAGCCTTTATAATGGCATCTTTTGGTAAATCATTGTATTTATAAATTTGCCATACGCGCATACCATTTTCTAAAGCAATGCTTGCATAACTGTCGTTTGGTTTGGCTACCAATACCGGAATGCCATTTATAATAAGTTGTGTATGCGCAGCCGCAAAAACGTTTTGATCTTCTTTTATTTTAATATTTTCTTTCTCTGTAGGTTTTACCTGGTCGAAACGTTGGAGGTTGTGGCGTTCAATTAAACTAATTAATAAGTTTGGATAGTTTGGATTCGTGGCGTAACCTGCACGTTTTAGTCCTTCTGCCCAACTTTTGTAATCGGTTTGTTCTAAATCAAACAAAAAGGCATATCGCTGTCCTTTCATTAAAAAATCTGAGTGATCGCGATAACTATCTTCTGCGGTTGGGTATTTTCTAAAACATTCTTGCGCTTCATCGTCATCTTCTTTTATAGATTCTCCTGTCCAATCTTTTTTGCACTTTATACCAAAATGGTTATTTGCAACTAAGGCCAAACGGCTATTTCCATTGCCACTTTCTAATAAACCCTGTGCAAGGGTAATACTTGCAGGAATGTGGCTACGATGCATTTCTGCTATTGCAATAGCACTATACTTATCTAAGTATTGGTCTACGTTTAATTTAAATGGAAATTCCTTAGATGGAACAGGTTGTGCCTTAACAGCATTTCCTCCTAAAAGTGCTAATAGCATCAAACCAATAAAAACAATAGCTAGCCTCATGCAACAAATTTAACTTTACCCTTATTGCTATTGTTATTTGTTTTAAGTTGATTACCCACAGGTGTATGTGGTTTTGGGCAATTGGCTTTTATTTTGCAGAATATCTACAGTTAAAGTGAATTTACAAGTTGCGTTTTTTTGTATGAGCTTGTTTTTTTAATCGCTTAGGCTCCTTTTCCCGAGAATAATAATCTTTAATAATTTGTTCGTTTACGGCCTCTTAGCTGTAATGTTTTAACTCCACTATTAACCTATTGCTAACTTGATAGATAAGATTTTCTTAAAATAAAGATGCTTTCATAATAAATCTTAAATTTGTTTGTTATTTAAAGTCAGCTTTACACCCATATTTATGATAAAAAAAGCATCGCTTAATTGGATAAGCATTTTATTACTGTTTGGATTAAACAATTTAATTTGGGCGCAGAACTCGCCAACATCATTGAGCAAAACACCAGAATGGAGCATTAGTGTTGATAAAAAGGATATAAAAGTAGGTGAAGAAATTACGGTTACATTTACGAGTATTATCGAAAAGGATTGGTACATGTACAGCAATGATTTTGATCCTAACTTAGGACCAATTGCTGCCGAATTTACTTGGGAAAACCATGCATCATACCAACCCATAGGAAAACCAATTTCTATTGGTGCACACAAACATTACGAAGATATATGGAAGGGTGATGTTTCCATATTTAAAAAGAAGGCCATATTTAAACAGAAAATCAAAATACTTGCTGATAAACCAGTAATTAAAGGGGCCATTTATTTTCAAGAGTGTAACGAAATAAGTGGTGTATGTATGCCACCTTTTGATGAGACGTTTAATGTTAGTGTAAATGTACATGCAAATACAGAGGGTGCATCATCAACTCCAAAAACAGAAAACAATGATACCGTTACTAAACTAGTCATTGCAAATACAGAAAACTTGGTTGACACAACTGTGCAATCATCCTCCAAAGATGCTTTATCTGAAACTCCACCGCCTATAAAAACAGGTGTGTTAAGTTTTTTATTGATTGCGTTTTTAGGTGGATTAATAGCAGTGGCTACTCCTTGTGTATTTCCGATGTTACCCATGACAGTTAGTTTCTTTACCAAAAAGAGTGAAACACGTGCGCAAGGCATCACCCGCGCATTTACATTTGGATTATCAATTGTATTAATTTATGCTTCTTTGGGTTTGATATTTGCCTTTTTCGGGCTTGGTCCAGATTTTGGAAATTGGTTAAGTACGCATTGGTTACCAAACATTTTGTTTTTTATCATATTCATGGTATTTGCTGCTTCATTTTTGGGTTTGTTTGAAATTACTTTACCACATAGTATGGTAAATAAAATCGACAGTAAAAGTAGTATGGGTAGTATGGGTGGCATTTTCTTTATGGCCTTTACATTGGTATTGGTTTCGTTCAGTTGTACAGGGCCAATTGTGGGTAGTTTATTGATTGAGGCAGTAGGAGGTAAATTTTTAAAACCATTATTGGGCATGGCTGCTTTTGGTGCAGGACTTGCATTGCCATTTACATTGTTTGCTGTTTTTCCCAGTTTCCTTCAAAATCTTCCTAAATCGGGAGGTTGGTTAAACTCAGTTAAAGTAGTGTTGGGTTTTGTTGAAGTAGCTTTTGCATTTAAGTTTTTAAGTATTGCAGATGTAGTCTACCATTGGGGTATTTTAGATCGCGAGATATATTTAGCCATTTGGATTGTATTAGCATTTTTATTGGGCATGTACCTATTGGGGAAACTAAAGTTTAGTCATGATAACGATATTCCTTTTGTTAGTGTTCCGCGTTTTGGTTTAGCATTAATTTCTTTCTCTTTTGGTGTATATATGATTCCTGGTTTGTTTGGTGCACCTTTAAAAGGTTTGTCGGGTTTATTACCTCCAATGCAAACCCAAGATTTTGTTTTGGGCACAAGTGTATCAACCACACCTCATTTCGAAAACAGCAAGGATGGAACTAAAATTAAACACGCTGATTTTTTACACTTGCCTCACGGTTTGACAGGATATTTTGATTACCAGCAGGCTATTGAAGAATCAAAAAAACAGAATAAACCAATATTCATAGATTTTACCGGACATGCTTGTGTAAACTGTCGTAAAATGGAAGAGTATGTATGGGCAAAACCAGAGGTATTAAAGCGCTTGCAAAATGATTTTATTATTGTGAGTTTATATGCTGACGAAAGAAAAGTTTTACCGGAAGCTGATTGGTATATTTCTAAACGTGATGGTAAAGTTAAGAAAACCATTGGTGAGCAAAACCACGATTTACAAATCACTAAATACAACTTTAGCGCTCAACCACAATATGTTATTATTGATGGTAACGAAAAGCAATTATCGGGTCCAAGTTTTTTCGATACAGATGAACAAAAGTTTGTTGACTTTTTAGATAAAGGTAAAAACGCATTTGGAACCAATTAGGTCAATTATTATGCATAATCTGAAACAACATTTTACTGAAGCACAGGATATACTGGCTAAATTTATTGCCGATGATAAAAATTTTGAAGCAATAGCCATGGCAGGGGCATTAATGGTTGGGGCTTTAAAAAATGATAAAAAAATTATTAGTTGTGGCAATGGTGGTAGTTTGTGTGATGCCATGCATTTTGCGGAAGAATTAACAGGAAGATATCGCAATGACCGTAAACCATATGCGGCAATTGCGATGAGTGACGTTTCGCACATGGCTTGTGTAGGAAACGATTACGGATATGATTTTGTATTTAGTAGGTACTTGGAAGCACTTGGAAATAGTGGTGATGTTTTGCTTGCGATTTCTACAAGCGGTAATAGTAAAAATGTGCTTAATGCCATTGAAGTTGCAAAGCGCAAAGGAATTAAAGTGGTAGGTTTAACAGGCAAAGATGGTGGCAGCATGGGCAGTTTGTGTGATGTCGAAATTCGTGCACCACATAGCACTTATGCGGATAGAGCTCAGGAAATCCATATTAAATGTATTCATGCATTAATAGATTATATAGAGCGAAGTCTATAACAAAAAAAAGCCATTGTACCTAAGTAAATGGCTTTTGTTGGTTTATACAAAAATTGAGGGGGTTAACCGTTCATAATACGAAGTTAATTAACTTATCACATCGAATTAGATTATTCAACCAAACTACGGTTTAGCAATATGAACCGCTTATTAAACAGATTAAACAAAAAATCCCGTAGTTTTCACTACGGGATTTTTTGTTTAAAGATATTGTGATAATTATTGAATTATTACACGTTTAGTAGCTAAGCTACCATCTTTTAAAGTAATGTTTACGAAGTATAAACCTGGATTAACACCATCAACATTTAAACTAAATGCGTTGTTTTCTGCATTTCCGTTTAATAGTAAACGACCAGTTACATCCATTAACTGATAAGTTGCAATGCTTCCTGCAGCTGCATCAAGGTTAATGTTTAAAATATCACTAGCTGGGTTAGGATAAACGCTTAAGAATTTGTTTAGGTTAGCAATTTCTTTTACAGCAGTAATTTCGCCACGAATTAATTTGATGTTGAATGTGTCAGAAGACCATTTTGAATTATTGTTCAAAGTTCCTTCAACTGTCCATTTCAAATCAGCAGTATCACCAATATTTACATTTACAGATGCAAGTAAAGTTTTGATGGTATTGTAATCTACAGAAACACCAGGTTTTGCTCCACAAGGAAGACTAGCTAATGGTGTACCAAAATTTGTATTAGTAGCTGTACTTAACTTCCAAGCATAGCTCATAGCACCAAATCCAGTTGTATTTGCTGCATCCCAGTTGATATCAACTTTAGTATTGCCATCACCTTTAACAACAAGAATAGAGTTATTAGCAGGGCTTACTAAACCGAATGATGTTTTAAATTGATCATTACTTGCAGGCACTAAATCAAATTGAACAGCGATACGTCTAACTGAAAAATCTACTAACGTATCAATGTATTTTTTTGCTTTGGTTACACTCATGTCTGGGTTACCTAACATCGATAAAGAATCTGCAGTTCTACCAAGACCTGCAGAACCAATAGGTATTGCATAGAAAGATGATGTATTTTTTGCTTGAATAGCAGCTCTATCCCACCACTCCCATGGTGCACCATCTTGAGGATAGTTTGTACGAACTGGATATAAATGTTCTACACCACTAGTACGATCTCTTAAAAGAGTTGAAATAGGATCAACTAAGTATTTACTATTTAATTTAGCATTAACACCTAAGGCGTTGGCTTTAGGAACAACTGCTCCTGCTCCTGATGCACTTGGAATAACGGTTGTCATATTTGTAGGAACAATTACGTTACCTGTGTTAAATGGAGCAAATGGATCACGATCTGATTGCATACCAACAATTGGTAAGCTGCTTGAATCTAACCAGATTAAATCGCCCATTGCACCTCCGTAATGAAACACCATTTGTGCGCTTGAAGACACATTGGCATCACCGCTTACGTTAAAAAATGGATTTCCTCCAACACCAGTCCAATCGCCTAGGGTATCAATACTTACCATTGGCGTAAAGTCATTGCGCTGAAATTTAGCGATATTATTAACTTCTGCGGTCTTATTAACAGTAGCATAAGCTAATGCGATATATCCTCCTGTACCTTGTCCACCAATAATGATTTTATTGGTATCAATTCCATAAGTAGCTGCGTTTAAATTTAAAAAACGAACAGCGTTTCTAATATCTTGTGCACCGCGATAGGTAGCATTTAATAATTGCTCTGTTGATGTTGGTGGTGTTGCTAAAGCATTCCATCCTTGGCGGTAGTTTACTGCTATAGCGTTAAAGCCTCTTTTGGCCAAACGTGTACACATTTCAACCACAGCGCTATCATCTTTACTGCCTGTAGTTTGTTTGTTTGCAAGAACTGGTAAGTAACTTCCAGTGTGTGCAATAATAATTGTTGGTCTACTTACTACAGAGCTTCCAACAGGTCTGTAAACATCACAAATTAAATTAGCAGAGATTATTAAGCTGTTGTTTATTGTCGGATTTGGATATCCTGATTGATACAGAATATTCACACTCCTGTTACTATCGTAAACAATGTTTGCTTGTTTAGAAACATCAAACATTTCATCTAGATACATAGTTTGGGCAAACAATGTTGCTGAACCGAAGGTCATAACGCCCAGGCTTAACAATTTTAGTAGTGTTTTTTTCATATTACTTGGTTTTAAGTTTTGCTAAAATAAGATTTTTTAATTTAAAAACATCTTGGTGTAAAATTATCTTCTTGCATCGAGTTCAAATAATACAGAAAAATAGGCTAATCTTCCTACTCTTGGACCTCCATATACTTGAATAACACGGTTATCTGTTAAATTGTTCGACCCCAATTTAAAAGTGCAAAACCAGGCAGGAATACGCTTACTTATTTGGGCATCTACCATATAATAAGCAGGTACATTTCCTGTAAATTGAGGTGATCCTTCAAAAATGAAACCTGTTTGGTGTTTATAATTTAAACCGTAACTCCAAAATTTGCTGGATTTACCCAATATATTTATATCAAAGTCTCTACCATTTATTCCAATATTGTATTTGTGCTCTGGTGTATTAAAGGCGGGTATTAAAGGGTCTGTTGAACCTCCACGGTCCAATACATTCCATGAATAGTTTGTGGCAAGGCCCAAGTATTTTTTATAAAAATAGTTTATTCCTGCAGTGAAGCCTTGTGTGGTTACTTGATCTTTTGAGTTGGTTGCTACACGGTAAACCGAGGGATTGTTGCTTGGCACAGGACTGCCTTCTGGCCAGTTAGGCCTTGCGCCAATTTTGTAACCTATAAAATTGGTATACCAACTAAAATAATAATTTACGTCAATATAAAGTTTGTCTTTGAACAAAGATGTTCTCCATCCCAGTTCAATAGTTTTTACTTGCTCTGGTTTAATAGGATCTACATTAAAATAGGCCAATTGCTTTCTTCCAGAACTAAAAGCACTTAGCAAGGAAGAAATAGTTACCAAACTATCAAACCCATTTAAATTGCCTAATAAGGTTGCCCTGCCAACATTTAAATTAATGTATTGATCTGTTAATGTTGGGTTACGAATCGCTGATGAAAATGAACCACGTAAAATATGTTTTTTGTAAGCGTAAACTCCAGTACCTGCGCTTGACCAAAGGGTATTGAAATTCTGGTTTTTATCTACACGGTTTGTCCAACTTAGTTTTAACTTATCCATTAATACCTTTTTCTCTAAACCAATATATACACCCATTTCTCTGTTGTATATCCTCGTGTTTCCTGTGTCTAAAAAAATGGTTCCATCACTATATGGGGCGTAAAGTCTGAAGCTACCTCCAGTTTTGATATCAGTGTTTAGCAACATAAACTGATATTCTCCAGCAATATGGTATAGCGCTGACTTATCAAAAAAGCGCGACCCTCCTTGACGATTTGTTAGTGAAGTAATACTCTGAAATGCCGAGTCGAATTGGTATGTGCCTGGTTCAAACCTTGGTAATCCCGTGTTGTTAGAACTAGGATTTAGATTTGCTGCGTTTCTGGCGATACGGTGAAAATAGGTTAACGAATCAAATAAATTAGTTTGCCAATAGTTTTCGATAAAATTCAATCTTTGTCCGCCTGCGCCTGGTATTGTATCAACTTGAAGTCCTTGTCCGTTGGTGTTTCTGTTGTACCACTCTAACATATAGCTTCCTAATGTACCTTCCATTTTAGAGTTATAATCTGCTCCCCAAATCTGATCTGATTTGGCTGCATTTTGAAGTAAAATAGCTGTTGAATAGGCATCATAGCTTTTTCCTGCATCTTCGTTAGTGGCATAAGCACGTAAGAAGAATTTCCCTTCTTTTCTTATTTCTAATTTGTTCTGAAAAAATAAAATATCTTTTAAACTGAAACGATTATCTCCTTGGTAAACCGTAGTGCCTGTTCCAAAGTTAGATGAGGCAATAAACTCAATATCTTTTTTAACTTTATAATGAAAAGCTGCATTCAACTTCATGTTGCGTGAGTTGTAATCTACTAGCTGGTCTTCTTTGTATCCATTTCTTAAAAAATATCCCCTACCAACACTTGGTACATTTGATGCTGGCACATAAAAATTTGCTGAAACGTACTCATCACCATACACGTTAACAGCATCATAACCTCCCGGATTAGATACTCCTGAAGGCGATTGTAGTGTAGCCTCGTAGTTACGGGCTTCCCAATCGTTTGCTCTCATGTAAAAAAAGTTGAGTTTGTATGCGTATCTGTCTTCGCCTTTTTTATTTTTAAAAACCTGTGCCCAACGCATTGCAGTCTCTACCAATTCACGTTCACCGCCCTTCATACTTATACTTAAACCTGGGTATAAAAATGGCGATTTGGTTTGCATATTTATTACCCCATTAAACGCATTTGGGCCATAATAAGCACTGCTTGCCCCAACTATCAAATCAACTTTTTGTACATCTAATTCGCTTGCACCTAAAAAGTTTCCTAAACTAAAATTCAGTCCCGGACTTTGGTTATCAACCCCATCAATTAATTGTAGGCTTCGAACAGGTGATGTACTGTTAAATCCACGTGTGTTAATTATTTTAAAGCCAATACTTGCTGATGTTAAATCAACCCCTTTTAAATGAGCCAACCCTTCATAAAAATTTGCTGCTGGAGTTTGTTTAATGGCAGTGGCATCCATTGTTTCCACTGTAATCGGATTTTGCTTTTGTTTTTCTGTAATTCGGCTGTCTCTTATCTCGGCTTCTTTTAACTCGGTAACGTTTTGTTCTAGCTTTATAGTAAGAGGTTTTTCGGCAGATGTAACAGTGTATTCTAGTTTGATGTAACCCATATAGTTAATTACTAGAACCAACGGAAATTCTTTATCTGTTTTCAAGGTGAAGTTGCCATCAAAATCTGTTGATGTGCCAATACTAGTGCCTTTTATCATAACAGATGCGCCAATTAGGCCCTCTGCCGTTTTTTTATCTTTAATATTACCTTTAACAGTGCGCATGGTTTGCGCAAATCCATTGTTTAATGTTAGTAATAATATTGCTAATGCAAGTAAATGTCTTTTCAAAATGGGGATATTTAAAAACTCTAAAACTAGTGTTAACTAAACTTAATTTAATTCACATCTTACAAACACAATTATATGCAATATGCTTTTATATTAGTTTCTACTAGTCAGTAATAACTATAAAATGTAATTTTAGTTTAATTCAAATTCGGTATTTGAATTTGAAATAATTTATGGTTTGGAAGCTAAGTATTTTCATAAAATCTATTGCAAACACAATTGCGGATGATAATCATTTCAAGTTTTGACAATAAACAAGTTATCAATTAATTAATTCGCGTTTATAAATGGATTATTTACCTTTTCAAATCCAATACTGGTTTTTGGTCCGTGGCCACTGTATACAGTTGTTTCATCTGGTAACACAAATAATTTTGTTTTAATAGATATAATTAATGTTTCGAAATTACCTCCAGGCAAATCGGTTCTACCTATGCTTTGGTAAAAAAGCACATCCCCAGAAATAAGTTGTTTCGTTTGAGGCTCATAAAAACTTAAACTAGCTATAGAATGCCCAGGTGTTAATAGGATCTGCAAAGATGTATTGCCGAAGTTTAAGGATTGACCCTCGTTAATGTATACCTGCGGTTCGGGTATTTCTTCTACCACCATGCCAAACATTTTGGCCCAACGTTCTGTGTCTTTATAGGTTTCCAATTCTTTTTGATGAAGGTGTAAAGGCAGGTTATATTTTTTAGCAACAAAAGCATTACCTAACACATGATCAATGTGACAGTGTGTGTTTACTAATAATGTTGGGGTGAGGTTGTTTTTAATAATAAAATCAGCCAGTTCTTTTTGTTCGATTGCTCTGTGGCAACCCGGATCAATAATGGCACATTGATTGGTTTCGTCAAACAACACGTAAGTGTTTTCAGAAAACTCATTAAATGTAAATGTTGCTACCTGCATGGCGCAAATATGTTACTTTTTTGCAGTTACTGGCAACCACATGCAGGTTTGGTGTGCACATTGCCTTTATCATCTTCTATAACAGCCAATTGCCCTTTTATATTATATGTATACGTGCGTTTAAGTTTACCTTTTTGGTAAAACAATCGTTTTTCAAGAATTTTTTTCTCTGAATAATAATACCAGTTGCCTATTTTATTGCCATAGAAATAATGGCCTTTTGTTTTTACTTTGCCATTTGGGTAAAAATCTTTGTAAACCCCATGCAATGGTTCTTGGGCTTTGCTTTCAAGCAATAAAAATACCAATAAAATGCAGGCAAAAAGAGTGATAAAAGGGTTTTTAATTTTTAACATAAAAAAGGTAAATATAAAATGTTTTTGTTTGTAAGGTTCAAAATTAAAAACATTTACTATTTTAGCAGCCCTTGTTCTAAAAAAACATAACAATAAGGATAACCAAAGTGATTGCATTTATTGAAGGAAAATTAGTTGTAAAATCTCCTGCCCAAGTTGTGGTTAGTTGCGGTGGAGTGGGTTATGCTATCAACATATCATTAAACACTTATGACCATCTTGCTGCGCTAGAAACTGCTCGTGTGCTCACGCATTTGGTGGTTAAAGAAGATAGCCATACGCTTTATGGTTTTGCTGAAGAAGATGAACGTCAATTGTTTTTGTTGCTTATTTCTGTAAATGGAGTTGGCGCAAATACGGCCCGTATGATTCTATCTTCTATGAAACCTACCGAATTAAAGCAGGCAATAACTTCGGGTAATTGGGCGTTATTAAAATCGGTGAAAGGCATTGGCCCCAAAACAGCCCAACGTATTGTTATTGACTTACAAGACAAAGTACAAAAAACAGAAGGATTCACAGGAGAGCAATTAACAGCATTTACTACTGCTAATAAAGCAACAGAAGAAGCTCTTGCTGCATTAATTATGTTGGGATTTGCTCGTGGTGAAGCCGAAAAAGGGTTGCAAAAAGTGAAACAACAAAACCCCAATTATTCAGTTGAAGAATTAGTAAAAAACACCTTAAAAGTAATTTGATGGCGAAACTCTACTTTGTTTACTCTCTCTAAAATAAAACACATATCGCTCTCATCTATTTTCACCTTGCTTGTAAGCATGGTGTGGGGAGCTGTGCCCGATTTTTTTACCATTTATGAGTATGATTTAGATAGGAAATCGGTTAATAGTTCATTTGGTTTTGCACCACCTGATAGCTCGGGAGCGTCCGATACCACAAGAAAAAAACTTCCGTATCCAATTCTAGATAGGAAGCCTTATGAGTTAAATCAAAAAACACATCCGTTTGATTTGGGTGAACCATCTAACATCAAAAATCGTTACGAGTTAGATCCCAATACGAATCAATACAATTATAAATCAACGGTAGGCGGTCAAGAATATCGCCTGGGCGCAACAGTGCCAATTAAAGAGCAACTTAAGCGTGAAAACGACCGTCAAAATGCACAATACTTTAAGCAACGTGCGCAAGCACAAAACTTTGTAAAGGGTGGTGGCTTAATTCCACCTTTAAAAGTTGGTCCCAAAATTTTCGATAAAATATTTGGTAGTGGCGTTATTGATATCAGGCCACGTGGTACTGCCGAACTTATTTTTCAGGGTAATTTTAATACCGTTCGTAATCCAGCAATTGCATTGCGTCAACAAAGTACTGGCCAGTTCGATTTTCGTCAAAAAATACAGCTCAATGTTTCGGGTAGTGTTGGCGATAAAATGAAAGTGAATATGAACTATGATACCGAAGCAACTTTCGATTTTGAAAACCAAATGAAATTGGATTATTCGGGTAAAGACGATGATATTATTAAAAAAATTGAGTTGGGTAATGTTAGCTTACCGTTAAACTCATCGCTTATACAAGGAAGCCAAAGTTTGTTTGGGGTAAAGGCCACCATGCAGTTTGGTAAATTAACGGTAACCTCTATTGTTACACAACAACGCGGAAAAACCACTGAAACTGAATTACAGGGCGGTGTGCAAACCACCCGTTTTGATATTCAGGCTGATAATTATGATATGAACAAGCATTATTTCTTGGCTCAATATTTTAGAGACAATTATGATGCTTGGTTGGGCAATTTACCTATTATTACATCTCCTGTAGTTATTAATCGTGTTGAGGTTTGGGTTACTAATCGTACTGGTGTTTTTGACAACGCGCGAGATGTAATTGGCTTTAGTGATTTGGGTGAAGCAGGTAAACGGAATAATAAATATTGGGAACTCAACCCTAATCCAAATGATACTTTCCCTGGGAATAGCTCTAATAATTTGTATGGTTATTTAAGTGGTCAAGGATTAAATCCTGATACTGCATTATTGCGTCAATCATTCCAGATACAAAATCAATTAGCCCGTCATCAAAACACCACCAACTTGCAGGCCATATCGCAATATCAAATGATTAATTATGCGCGATTGTTAAGTCCTAGTGAATATGCCATAAATAGCCGTTTGGGTTACATCTCTTTAAATAGTGCCCTAAATAGTGATGAGGTTTTGTGCGTAGCTTTTGAATACACTTTAGATGGCCGATATTTTAAAGTAGGGGAGTTTACAACAGATTTACCGCCAAACCCGGATGTGCCAAATGTGTTGTATACCAAAATGCTTAAAGGTCCATCGCAGCGTCCCGATTTGCCAATGTGGGATTTGATGATGAAAAATATTTATGCCCTAGGTACATTTAATATTCAACCCAAAGATTTTAAATTAAACGTGGTTTATGCCGATGACCCATCAGGTGCCGACCTCAATTACATTCCTCAACAAAATGAGCCTTTACTAACGGGTGTGCCATTAATCACAGTATTAAATCTCGATAATTTAAATACCCAACAAGAACGAGCCCCCGATGGTATTTTCGATTACATTGATGGTGTTACGATTAATGCGATGCAAGGACGTGTTATTTTTCCTGTGGTTGAACCATTTGGATCTCATTTAACTTCTAAATTCATTAATAATAAAGACAAAGCTCGGTATTATTCTTTTTATGAGTTGTATGATTCAACTCGATTTGCAGCTATGCAATTACCGCAATACAATAAATTCTTTTTACGTGGCACATATCAAGGTTCATCAAGCAACGAAATATCACTTAACAGCACCAATATTCCGCGTGGTTCAGTAAAAGTTACAGCTAATGGAGCACCGCTAGCAGAAAACACAGATTTTGTTGTTGATTACAATTTAGGTCGCGTAAAAATATTAAACACCAGTTTACTTAATTCTGGAGCTTCCATTAAAGTTTCATCAGAAAGCAACTCCTTGTTCAGTGTTCAACAAAAATCACTTTTGGGTAGTCGTTTTGATTATAAGTACAACAAAGATTTATTATTAGGAGGGACATTTTTATACCTTAATGAAAGGCCTTTAACACCAAAAGTTAATATTGGTGAAGAACCTATTTCAAACATGATTGTAGGCCTTGACGGCTCTTACAAACGCGATTCAAGATTCTTAACTAAATTAGTTGATAAGCTACCGTTTATTGAAACCAAAGAAATATCGACCATTACAGTTAGTGGCGAGTTCGCTCAATTAATTCCTGGTGTACAAGGGGCATTGGCCCAAAGCGGTACAGCTTACCTAGATGATTTTGAAGGCAGTGAAACACCCTTTGATCTGCGTTCGCCTGCATTAAATTGGACGTTAGCATCAACACCACAAGGTCAATCTGATTTGTTCCCAGAAGGTAACACTTTAAATAGTTTAGAGTATGGTTTTAAACGGGCCAATTTTGCTTGGTACAATATTGCTACTACATTTTATCGTGAAGACAACTTTACCCCGCAACACATACAAGATGACGATGAACAATTAAGTAATGATTGTGTACGTGAGGTTGATTTGAAAGAGATATTTCCCGAACGTCAACAGCAACCGGGATTGCCAAGTAATGTTTCAACTTTAGATTTAGCCTTTTATCCCAAAGATAGGGGTCCGTATAATTACAATGTGGATGAGTTGAAGGAAGATGGTAGCATGGCTAACCCAACTTCCAAGTGGGGTGGAATAATGCGTAAGATAGATCAAAATGATTTTGAAGCCACCAATATCGATTATGTAGAAGTTTGGATGATGGATCCTTATGCCTGTAAAAATGATGTAACAAATCAAGGTTCATTTTATTTAAATTTAGGGAACATATCTGAAGATATTTTACGCGATAACCGCAGATCCGCTGAGAATGGCTTACCAAGAACAGAGGCTGATAATTTATACATGGATAGTACCATATGGGGGCGTGTACCACGTAAGCCAGTAATTAATTTTGCCTTTGATGCCGAACCGGCAATTAGGCAACAGCAAGATGTGGGGTTGGATGGTTTTAATGATGATGGGGAACGTGCTTGGTTTGATACTGCCTATCTTCAAAAAGTTGCGCAGCGTTATGGTACAACTAGTATAGCTTATCAAAATGCATTAAACGACCCGTCAAACGATAATTATAGTTATTATTTAAGTACTCCTTATGATAATTCGAAAACAGCTATTCTCGATCGTTATAAACGTTTCAACCGCCACCAAGGTAATTCACCAACCATTGATCAATCGCCAGAAGCTTATCCAGTAACAGCTACTAATACCCCAGATAACGAAGACATCAATCGTGATTTTACTTTAAATGA
>CALPIR020000015.1 GCA_943323675.2 Chitinophaga pinensis
AAACCATCCTATTTCAAGTCACGCAGCGATTTGAAGGGGATGGTTTATTGGTTTTCGAACAAGTATAGATAAACCTAAATATTAGGAGCTTAGTTGGAACACTTACTGTGACTGACCGGGCGAAGCCGTAAAATTTTTATTCACAATAATAATTCATAATTAATATTTCCTTTGCGTTCCTCACTAAACTTTGCGATCTTACCGGTTTAATTAATCAAAAGCAATTAGAAATAATTTTAAATACCCTATACAAAACACCTAACACAATGACTATCATCTCAGTAACTGGACTTGGCTATGTAGGATTGCCTTTAGCATTGGAATTTGCTAAGAAATTCAAGGTCATTGGTTTTGATATAAACGAAACTCGAATTGAACTAATGAAGCAAGGAATTGATCCCTCTAATGAGTTAAATTCGGAAGCTTTCAAAAATGTCGATATCACTTTTACGTCTTTAGTTGAACCCCTTCGAGAAGCCACGTTTCATATTATTGGGGTTCCTACAGATATCGATAAGAATAAAGTACCCAACTTAAATCCATTATTAAGTGCTTCAAAAAGTATTGGAAGTATATTGAAAAAAGGAGATACGGTGGTCTATGAGTCCACGGTTTATCCTGGTTGTACAGAAGAAGATTGTATTCCAGTTTTGGAGGAGTACAGTGGTTTAAAAGCAGGAATCGATTTTCAATTTGGCTACAGTCCAGAACGAATTGTGCCTGGAGATCGTGTAAAAACGGTAGGTAAAATATTAAAAATTGTATCTGGAAACAGTCCCGAAGCTTTGAAACATATTTCGGAAGTCTATGGAGCTATTATTGAAGCGGGTTTACACCAAGCGCCTACCATTAAAGTGGCTGAAGCCGCTAAAGTCATCGAAAACACTCAACGGGATATCAACATATCATTAATGAATGAATTGGCGATTATCTTTGATAAAATGGATATTGACACCCAAGCCGTTCTGGAAGCTGCTGGAACCAAATGGAACTTTCATCCCTACCAACCAGGATTAGTAGGAGGACATTGCATTAGTGTAGATCCATTTTATTTGATGCACAAAGCGAAGAAAGTGGGTATCGACCCTCAAGTTATTGCAGCAGGTAGAAGAGTAAATGATTTTATTCCTACGTTTATTGCGAAAAAAGTTGTTCAAACATTAATTGAACAAGATAAAAATCCCGGTAAATCTCGTGTATTAGTAATGGGAATAACCTTTAAAGAAGAGGTGTCCGATATTCGAAATTCTAAAGTAATCGATTTGATCAAAGAATTAGAAGACTATTCCATTGAAGTAGATGTCATTGATCCAAGTGCAGATCCTTTGGAATTGAAACAATATTACGATGTTGAACTAACAACCAACCCAACAGGAAAATACGACAGCATTATTCTGGCAGTAGGTCATCAAGTCTATCGCAACATGGCACCTTTAGAATTTGAAAAATTATCCAACGGCCCCGTCTATTTATTTGACATCAAAGGCGTCCAAAATAAAAAGGATTTCAATAATTATTGGAGATTGTAGTGAAAAAAATAAAACTCATAACTATCAATTGTCAATTATCAATAAAAACATAAATATGGAAACAAACAAAGACGAAATAATCCTAAAAGAACTCCTTCTTAAAGCAAAAGAAAGGTACACATTTTTACTTTCTAAATGGAAAACAATAGTCTTAGCTGGAAGTATTGGCGCCTTAGTTGGCCTTGGTTATTCCTTTTATAAAAAACCCATATATACCGCCACACTTACTTACGCTTTAGAAGACGGAAAAGCGTCTGGTGGACTAGGAGGAGCGTTAGGATTGGCCAGTACATTTGGATTAGATTTAGGAGTATCAGGCGGAGGGGCTTTTTCAGGCGCCAACTTAATGGAACTCTTCAAATCGCGCGTAATGGTAGAGCAAACCTTATTGGCACCCGTAACACAAAACAACAAAACCATTTCCTTAGCCGAAATGTTCATTCAAGACAAAAAATGGCGCGAAAAATGGGAAGAAAAACCAGCGCTAAAAAGCATTACTTTTTTACCCAATACGGATAGAACTAAATTTACGAGAGCCCAAGACAGTATTTTTGGAGTAATTTACAAAGACCTTTCAAAAAACAGTTTAACGGTTGAGCAAAAAGACAAAAAAGCATCTATTGGTACTATAACTTTAAAAGTCACCAGCGAATATTTTGCCCAACAGTTTACTATGGCGCTAACCAACACCGTTATCGATTACTATATCAAAACCAAAAGCAAACGCGCAAAAGAAAATATGGATATTTTAGTGCGTCAAACCGATTCCATTCGTGGGGAATTAAACGGTGCCATTACCGGTGTTGCAGTAGCCAATGACAATACTTTTGGGTTGAATCCAGCCCTTAATGTAAAACGCGTGCCTTCCGCAAGAAGACAGGTTGATGTGCAAGCCAATACCGCAATACTAACCGAAATCGTGAAACAAGCCGAGTTAGCTAAAGTAACCTTACGTAAAGAAACCCCATTAATACAAGTCATTGACCAACCGATATTACCCTTACCAAAGGAAAAATTCGGAAAAGCAAAAGGAATTATATTAGGCGCTATCTTAGCTGGGTTTTTAACCGTATTGGGATTGATTGTAAGAAGAATTTTTAAAGAAATAAGTCTTTAATGTGCCAATTAGTCAATTAGACAATGTGCCAATTTGAAGATTCAGTATTCAACAGTATAAATGCAATTGTTGACTTCGAGAACCTCAGTCAACAACGAGTACCTCAGTCAACAGACAATTTTAGACTTATACTCTCTTATATGCCTTATATGGTTTAAAATAAACAATGTGCCGATTTTAAGATTCGTTATTCATAATAATAAAAATCAATTGTTGACTTCGAGTGCCTCAGTCAACAAAGAGAACCTCAGTCAACAACGAGAGCCACAGTCAAAAGAAACATAAAATTAGTATATATAATATTTCAAAATAAAAACCGTTCTCTGAGCTTGTCGAAGAGAAAACCCTTTACCCAACACCCAACACCCATAAAAAAATGAAAAAAGCCATCATAGTCTCCGGATATTTTAATCCCATTCACAAAGGCCATATCGAGTATTTCAATAATGCCAAAGCCCTGGGCGATTATATTATTGTGATAGTCAATAACGACAAACAACGGGCTCTAAAAGGCAGTAAAGAATTTCAACAAGAAGACGAACGCGCGTTTATTGTATCTAACATTAAAAGCGTAGACCAGGTATTTCTCTCCATTGATGAAGACCGCACAGTTTGCGCAACCATACAACACATACACGAACAATTACACAACGAGTACCAACTGGCTTTTGCCAATGGTGGCGACCAAAACAACAACTCCATACCCGAAGCACCTGTTTGTGAAAAATTAGGAATAACATTACTGGATGGGTTAGGAGACAAGATTCAATCATCAAGTTGGTTGTTGAAATAACAAACATGAAACAATTCAATTAATGAAAGGGTTAAGAGAAAAAGCCATAAAAGGAGTTAGTTGGAGCTTTGTAGATAATATTGCCAACGCAGGTATCACTTTTATAGTCGGAATTATATTAGCCCGTATTCTTTCACCAGCTGAATTTGGCCTCATTGGTATGATTACGATTTTTATAGCAGTGTCTAATTCAATAGTGGATAGTGGTTTTTCAAGTGCATTAATTCGTAAAGTGGAGCCAAAAGAGGTAGATTATAATACGGTTTTTTATTTTAATCTGTGTTTAGGAATTGGACTTTATCTAATTTTGTTTTATTCTGCACCTGCTATAAGCCGGTTTTTTAAGGAACCTAGTTTGATTTCTATTACCAGAGTAATGGGGACTATTTTAATCATAAACGCTTTCAGTATAGTACAAAGAAGTTTATTGGTAAAAGAAGTTGATTTTAAAACCCAAACAAAAATTTCATTAATTGCTTCAATTATAAGCGGTATTGTTGGCATAACGATGGCTTTGAAAGGATTTGGAGTATGGAGTTTAGTAGCCCAGCAAATATCACGACAATTGTTAAATTCCATCTTTCTATGGGTGTTAAATAAGTGGCGACCAGCTTTGGAGTTTTCAAAAGATAGTTTTCAAGAACTCTTTGGTTTTGGTTCAAAGCTATTGATATCAGGACTAATGGACACTATTTATAATAATATTTATTTTTTGATTATTGGCAAGTATTACTCTGCTGTTCAACTAGGTCAATATACTCGTGCCGAACAATTTAATTCAATTTTTTCAAGTAATCTCACAAGCGTAGTACAACGGGTTAGTTATCCCATTTTATGCAGTATACAAGATGATGATGAAAGATTAAAATTGACATATCGACGTGTAATTAAAGCTACGATGCTGGTTGCATTTGCCTGTATGTTAGGATTAGCCGCTATTGCAAAACCACTAATTCTAATAACGATTGGTGTAAAATGGCTCCCAGCAGTTCCCTATCTTCAAATTATCTGTTTTGTAGGAATGTTACAACCCTTACACGCTATTAATCTAAATATGTTAATGGTAAAAGGCCGCTCTGATTTATTTCTAAGATTGGAAATAATTAAAAAAGCTATAGCTGTTGTACCAATATGCTTAGGTATTTTTTACGGGATTGAGCTTATGCTATGGGGAAGCGTGTTTATCTCTTTTGTTGCCTATGTATTAAATAGTTATTATTCTGCAAGGCTAATCAACTATTCCACTTGGGCCCAAATAAAAGATATTTATCCTTCATTTTTGGTTTCCATTATCGTGGCTGCAGCTATGTGGTGTTTGACATTATTAAATTATTCAATATCGATTACTTTGCTTTTGCAATGTATTTTAGGACTTATAATAACCATTGCTACATATGAAACTATAAAATCAACTGAATATTTTGAACTGAAAGGGATTTTATTTTCAATTATAAAAAAGTAAATAGCATAATAAATAAATCAAAAATGATACCAGTAACTAAAACTTTTTTTCCGCCAATTGAAGAATATAATGCCCAAGTTCAAAGAATCTGGGAAAACCAATGGTTAACTAATAGAGGAGCATTAGTTCTTGAATTAGAGGAAAAATTAAAAGAATATTTGTCAGTTTCCAATATCATTATCATGAATAATGGAACAATACCAATTCAGATAGCTTTAAAAATTTTAGGAAATAACTCAGAAATAATTACAACTCCTTTTAGTTATGTAGCCACTACCGCAGCAATTGTTTGGGAAAATTGTACGCCAGTATTTGTTGATATTCATCCAGACTATTTAACTATTGATGAAACTAAAATTGAGGCTGCTATTACACCTCGTACTAAAGCAATATTAGCTACTCATGTTTTTGGAAATCCTTGTCATATTGAAGCTATTAAAGCCATTGCCCAAAAACATAACTTAAAGGTTATTTATGATGCAGCGCATGCTTTTGGAGTAACTTATCAGGGAAAGTCAATTTTTGAATATGGCGATGTTAGCACCTGTAGTTTTCATGCGACTAAATTGTTTCACACCGGAGAAGGTGGGGCTGTTTTTTGCAATGATTCCATTTTAAGGGATAAACTATTTTACAGCCATAATTTTGGTCATAATGGCCCACATGAATTTCATAGATTGGGAATTAATGGAAAAATCTCTGAATTGCAAGCCGCTATGGGATTGGCTGTTTTTCCTCACATGGGAGAAATTATTGCGGGTAGAAAAAAAGTAGTTGAATATTATAATGCAAATCTTGACTTCACGAAGCTTTCAAAAATTAAAATTAGAGAAAATACGCAATGGAATTACAGTTATTATCCAGTAGTTTTTGAAACAGAAACGAAATTATTGGAAGTGCAAAAAGCGTTGAATGAACAACAAATATTTCCAAGACGATATTTTTATCCGTCTTTGAATACAGTAAATTATGTGAATAGTAATGAAATGAAAGTTTCAGAAAGCGTTGCTTCAAGAATATTATGTTTGCCTTTGTATATGAATTTAGATTTATCAAGTGTAACTAATATTATAAATATTTGTAATTTGATAAATAATTAAAATTATGAAAGTAGCGATAATGCAACCCTATTTCTTTCCTTATATAGGATATTTTCAATTAATAAATTCAGTTGACGAATTTGTTATTTACGATAATATACAGTTTACAAAGAAAGGGTGGATAAATAGAAATAGAATTTTAGTCAATCAGAAAGACGACTTCATATCTCTTCCTTTACAAAAAGATTCGGATTATTTAAATGTAAATCAGCGATTCTTATCAGATACTTGGTCAGTTGACAGAAAAAAAATGCTGAATAAAATTGTGGAATCTTATAGAAAGGCACCGCAATTTGAATCAGCATATCCTTTGTTTGAAAAATGTTTAATGATAGAAGAATCAAATTTGTTTGGTTTTATTCATCATTCATTAAAAGAGACATTACAATATTTATCCATTTCTACAAAAATTAAAGTGTCTTCAACGATTAATATCGATCACCAATTAAAATCTGAAGAAAAAGTGCTGGCAATTTGTAAAGCACAAAATGCATCAACTTATATAAATCCTAGTGGTGGTATAGAATTATATAGCAAAGAAAGATTTGAACAAAATGGCATTAGACTTCAATTCCAGAATTCCAATCCGATAAATTATATACAGTATAAAAATGAATTTGTACCTTGGTTATCGATTTTAGATGTACTGATGTTTAATACCAAAGATGAAATTAAATCTTTCTTAAGCGATTATCAATTTATATAACAATATGAACAATAAAAAGTTTATTTGGAGTAAAAAAGGATGTCTGTTCGACCCTCTATTACATACTACTCCAGAGTGGATGCAACAATTTGCACAGGCTCCAGCTACTAGAGAGTATGATGATTTTTTAAGAGTCTATTTTTCTTGTAGACCTTTGCCAGACCAAAATGGACAATATGTAAGTTATTCTGGATTTGTAGATTTGGATAAAAATAATTTGTTCAATATAAAAAGAATATCAGAGAAACCAATTTTAACATTGGGCGAACTAGGTTGTTTCGATGAATTTGGAACATACCCAGTTAGTGTAATAGACATCAACGATAAACCAACTGTATTTTATGCGGGTTGGACAAGATGTAGTTCGGTACCATTTAATGTTGCAATTGGTAAAGGAATTAGTGATGATAATGGCGAAACTTTTAAAAAACTAGGTCATGGGCCAATTTTGTCATATACCATGGATGAACCATTTGTTTTAAGTGGTCCGAAAATCAGAAAGTTTAATGATGTATATTATTTGTTTTATATAGCTGGAACAAAATGGATTTTAGATAATGGAAAACCAGAGCCTGTATATAGAATAAAATTAGCAACTTCTACTGATGGTAGAAATTGGACTAAATTAAATAAAAATTTAATTGATACTTTCCTTGAAGAAGATGAAGCACAGGCTAGCCCGGATGTGATTTTTAAAAACGGGAAGTATCACATGTTTTTTTGCTATAGAAAAAGTAAAAATTATAGAGGCAAAGAGAACGGGTATAGAATTGGGTATGCATGGTCTTTAGACCTGATTAATTGGAATAGAGAAAATGATAAAGTAGGGATAGATGTTTCCGATGAAGGATGGGATTCTGAAATGGTAAGTTACCCTCATGTATTTGAGTTAAACAATAAAATTTACATGATGTATTTAGGTAATCAGGTTGGTAAAACAGGATTTGGATTAGCTGAATTGGAAGGAGAGCTAATATGATGAAGTGGGAGAAGTTCGGGAGAATTTTTAATCCAAATGATTATCAGTTACCTGATAATTCACAAGAATTTGCGCAATCGCCTCAAACATTAGTGTTTGATGATTTTATTAGAATTTATTTTTCAACTCGAGCAGTTGAAAGTACCGGCATGTTCCTTAGTAATATTGCATATGTAGATTTTAGCAAAGATTTGAAAAAAGTAATTGGGGTATCCAATAATACTGTTATTCCATTAGGTGGGCTTGGTACTTTTGATGAACATGGTATTTTCCCGATTAATCCACTTAAAGACGGTGATCACATTTTAGCATATACTTGTGGCTGGAGCAGACGTGTTTCTGTATCGGTAGAGACCTCTATTGGGGTAGTTTACAGTGACGATAATGGAAATACATTTAAACGTTTAGGGGCAGGACCTATTTTAAGTTCTTCCATAAATGAACCAGTATTAGTAGGAGATGGATTTGTACAGAAATTTAACAGCACATATTTCATGTGGTACATTTTTGGTAAAACTTGGATTAAAGCGACAGACAGTGAGCCACCTGCCAGGGTTTATAAAATTGCATACGCTACTTCATTAGATGGGATTAACTGGGATAAAGTAGAAGCTAAGCAAATAGTTTCGGATGTTATTGATGAAAATGAATGCCAAGCTTTACCAACTGTGGTAGAATATAATGGTATCTATCATATGGTATTTTGTTTTAGGCATGCAAGTGATTTCAGAACAAATCCAAAAAGAGGATATAAATTAGGATATGCATATTCTAAGGATTTAAAGAATTGGATAAGAGATGATGAAAAATTAAGTTTTAGTTTGCCAGATGAAGGTTGGGATTCTGAAATGATGTGTTATCCTCATTTATTTAAAGTAGACGATCAAATATTTCTATTGTATAATGGGAATAATTTTGGAAGGTATGGATTTGGGGCCGCTAAATTAGTTTCGATCTAATGCAAATTGTATATAAAATAAATACTGCTTCCGAAGATAGCATATTAACACATTTAAACCATTGCAATAATCAATTTGTACCAGCACTAAGCACTCGAGTTTCACTGGAGGCTTATGCAAAAAAGTTGGCTCATTATGCGATTCTTTTTGAAGCTTGGGTTGATGAAAAATTAATAGGGACGGTGGCAATGTATCTAAATGAACAGAAGCATGGATACATTACTAATGTGAGTGTTTACAATGAATACGGTGGCAAAGGGATAGCAAAACAAATTTTTGTGAATTTAATTGAGTATACTAAGGCAAATAATATCTCTGAAATAAAGTTAGAAGTTAGTGCAATAAATATTGCTGCAATTAATTTGTATAAGAATTTTGGATTTGAAAGTATAGAAGAAAAAAACAACCAAATCATAATGTTAAAAAAAGAAATATAAATATGAAGACAGAAAGAAATTACAACCAAGAATTTAGAGATACTGACAATCATAAGTATTCTTATAATTTCGATTTTGATGTAATGCACCATTACATGTTAAGATCATTCATTCCATTTTTTAAAGAAGGTAATTTTTTAGAATTGGGTAGTTACAAAGGAGACTTTACGAAAAAATTTCTACCTTATTTCCATGACATAACATGCGTTGAAGCATCAGATGAAGCTGTGAAAATTTCCAAAGAAACCATTGGCGATAAAGTGAAGTATGTGAATGGCCTTTTTGAAGAGGTTAGTTTGCCAACTAAATACGACAATATTGTTCTGACACATGTTTTAGAGCACATTACAGACCCTGTTGCTGTGTTAAAGAAAATAAACGACGAATGGTTATCTGATACTGGCAGATTCTTTTTGGTTTGTCCGAATGCTAATGCACCTTCAAGACAAATTGCTGTTAAAATGGGTTTAATTTCACACAATAGTGCTGTTACCCCGGCTGAAAAAGAGCATGGTCATCAGATTACTTATACACTTGATACTTTAGAAAGAGATGCTCGTTTAGCAGGATTGAACGTCGTATATAGATCTGGTGTATTTTTTAAAGCATTGGCTAATTTTCAATGGGATCAATTATTAAATACAGATATTATTTCTAAAGAATATTTAGAAGGTTGCTATCAACTTGGACAGCAATATCCTGATTTATGTTCAAGTATTTTCTTGATGTGTGAAAAAGGAAATTAGTAT
The DNA here is from genome assembly GCA_943323675.2 of Chitinophaga pinensis. Lineage (GTDB taxonomy): Bacteria > Bacteroidota > Bacteroidia > UKL13-3 > UKL13-3 > UBA6183. The sequence continues at coordinate 9,832 of CALPIR020000015.1, forward strand.
GAAAAAACCTTTGCTTTCGGTTTGTTTAATTACATATAATCATGCTAATTATATTGAACAAGCAATAGAAGGTGTACTTATGCAAAGTGTTAACTTTTCATGGGAATTAATTATAGCTGACGACTTCTCTACTGATGGAACAAGAGAAATACTTCTCAAGTATAAAGAAAAATACCCAAATTTTATAAAACTATTATTACAAGAAAAAAATGTTGGTCCAGGTAAAAATTTTAGTGATTTATTAAATGAACCACAATCTAAATACATTGCCTATTTCGAAGGTGATGATTACTGGATAGACCCCTTAAAACTGCAAAAACAAGTAGATTTTATTGAATCACACCCAGATTATGTTTTAATTCATTCTGATATATTTATTAAAAACAGCAATGGAGAGAATATTAAAAGTTTAAGAAATATTATTTCAAAAACCATTAGGAGGTTTATGGGCACCAACGTTGTTAAACATTTAATAAAGGGGAATTATATAATGTCTGTAACAGTATTGATGGCGAAAAGCGCTTTATTTGATGCATTAAAAGAGATTAATGAAAATGACAATCAAATAGCAACTATCGATTATACATTATTTTTGGAACTGTCAAAATTAGGTAAAATTCATTATCAACAGGAAAAAACCGCAGTATATCGTATTTTAACTAATTCAGAATCAAATAATATAAATATTGATGCTAGGCTTAACTTTATTGAGACAACAATCAATATTTCAAGATTTTATAATCAAAAATTCTTAGTCGGAATAAATAACTTATACTTCGACAGAGTATTATTAAGTGCACAATTATTTGAATTTGCCAAAAGAGGATTAGTAACAAAATTTATTAGTGCTTTTTATAAGGGAATTAATTCTGATAAATTAAATATTTTAAGATTGAAAAATTATTATTATTTCATAGTTTTAATAGTATCAAAAATAAAATAAAATGTATAATTTAATTAATTTTTTACCAAGTTTTATTTTTATATCATTTTTATATTACAATACTAAGAGCGTAGGGAGGATTATTTCTTTATCTAATTTCATTATTTTATTGTATACAGTTTCAATGATTTGCTTTGGTATTTATAGCTTAGTAGATTCAACTTACTTTATTAATTTAGAATCGTTTTTTATTGTATTTTTTTCGATACTAATATTAACTAGACCCTTAGCTAAATTTGAAAAAAAAATTACATCTGAAATAAAAATTATTGAGCTTGCAAAAAAGAGATATGAAGTTCTCGTTTTTTTAATTGTCGGTATTAGTGTCTATTCCATATTCTTTTTTGGGAAAAATATACTTCAAGTTTTTAATTCTGACTTATCTGTTTTAAGAAATCAAATATTGGAAGATGGAGGTTTTTATAAAAGTAGTGTTTTTTCAAAGATTGCCGTTTTTGGTGCTTATTTATCCCCGATAACACTTTTTTTATATTTTTATTCACTTGCAGTTGATAAGAATAATAAATCAAGAATATTATTATTTTTCTCTTCAAGTTCATTTATTTTTTACACGCTTAATGTGGCTGGACGTGATGGAATAATAATTTGGTTTATAACTTATTTAGCCCTTTTGTGTCTTTTTTATCCTCTATTAAAAAGAGAAATAATAAAGAATCAAAAAAAAATAATTTTAACTGTCATGATGATTTCTTTACCAATCTTATTCATAATCTCTTTTGCACGTTTTGAACGATTTGAAGTTGAAGGATCTGATAATTCTTATAAAAACGTTTTATTTTCAATGATTGCTTATATTGGCATGCAACCTTATGAATTGTCAGACAGAATTGAACAGCTCAAAACAATTGAATATGGAGGGGAACCAAGATCAATTTATCCTTTATTGTTTAATATTCGAGATCAGTTTACGGGCTTAGCTAATGATTCAGATATAAATAACAGACTTGAATTGCGATCAGACTCTTTGGATTTAGGTCTCAAAACCCAAATGTTTGTTTACTTTATTGGAGATCTCCTTTCAGAATTAGGAATGTTAGGTCTAATTATCTTCACCTCCATCATATATTTTATTTGTAGAAATAATTTAAAAATTATTGATGGCGCTATATCTATCTCTAGGTTATTAATTAGTTTTACGTGGTATATGATAATAATTATTGGTGTTTTTTATTTTTATTACGGGCAAGTAGTAGGAAATGTTTTCCTTCTAACGCCCTTTCTGATTCATTTCTACTTAAAGTTAAGATTTACATGATTTCAGTTTGTATTGCAACCTATAATGGTGAAAAATATATAAAAGAACAATTAGATTCAATAATTAACCAATTAGATAAGAATGATGAGATAATTATTTCTGACGACGGTTCATCAGATAATACCATAAAAATAATCGAATCTTATAATGACAGCAGAATTGTCTTGTATAAAAATTCTTTTAAAAATGTTGTTCTTAACTTTGAATTTGCTATCGATAAATCTAAGGGAGATTTCATATTTTTATCAGATCAAGATGATATTTGGCATAAAGATAAAGTTAAATGCTTTCTGGACTGCTTTTTAAAAAATTCAAATGTAACATTGCTAATTAGCGATTTTCAAATAATTAATCAAAATGGTTTAAACTTAGATGGTGTTTACACTAAAAATGAATTCTCAAGTAGTTTAGTAAAAAACGTAATAGTTAATCATTTTATTGGATGCGCAATGGCTTTTACTAGTTCTACAAAAAATGTAATTATGCCTTTTCCCAATAATATACCAATGCATGATTGGTGGATTGGCACGTGTAGTTTAATTCATGGAGAAGTAAACTTTATAGATAAAAAGCTACATTTTTATAGGAGGCATGACAATAATATAACAACAGAAGCAGGTGAAAAAGTTGGAATAAAATTAATTTGGAGAGTTAATTTAATTGTAAACTTAGTTATTAGATATTTTAAAATCAAACTTAATAAATCAATCAGATAATGAAAATTCTTGTAATTCTAGCAGCGTACAATGGGGCTAAATACATTGAAGAGCAAATGGATTCTATTTTAAATCAAGATTCAGTCTCTTTAGATATAATGGTATTCGATGACTGTAGCACGGATAATACAATTGAAGTCCTAAATAAATATAAATCGAATGAACATGTTTCAATAAATAAAAGAGAAAAAGGAACAGGAAATGCGCCTCGTAATTTTCTAGATGCAATACGGTCATTATCAGACGAGTTTGTTAATTCATATAATTTTATAGCATTTTCAGATCAAGATGACATTTGGTTTCCAAATAAAATGTTTGAGGCGTGTAAAATGCTTAGGAAGGAGCAGTCAAGCTTATATTTTTCAAACTTGAATTTATGGGATGAAAACACTAATTATAAAGCTATTATCAACAAAAGCTATCCTCAAAAAAAATATGATTTTTTGTTTGAAGGGGGTAGTGCGGGTTGCACCTATGTTTTTACAAATGATTTTTGTAAAGGATTAAAAAAAATATTAAAAATCACCAATTACTATGATTGGGAACTCTTTTCACATGATTGGTTTGTATATTTTTATGCTAGAGCTAACGGTTTTAAAGTTTCTATTGATAACAATGCCTACATTACTTACCGCATACACGCTAATAATTCTTATGGGCAGGTAAACAAAATTTCAATATCTGCAATTAAAGAGAGATTAAAATATATAAAAAACGGCTGGTATTTTAATCACATTAAAGAATTTAGTGTGTTTATAACTTCTAACTCTGTTGAAAGTAAAATATATCATTTGTATACTAAAAACTATTTTTCAAGATTGTATGTACTTATTAGATATAATTTCGAATTAATGCGAAGTTCCAAAAAATTTATTCAGTTTTTTATTATTAGTTTACTACCAATAAGAATAAATAAGCATAAATAGGCATGTATAAAAAATATTATAAAAGAGTAATCGACTTTATTATTTCACTAATTCTGATAATTTTATTGAGTCCATTACTAATTTTGGCAATAATTGTTTTATCGATTTCCAATCAAGGCAAACCTTTCTTTTTTCAACAGCGCCCTGGAAAAAATTGTAAAATATTTACCATCATGAAGTTGAAGACCATGAACGATAAAAAAGATGATAAAGGCAATCTATTTCCCGATGAAAGGCGATTAACCAAAGTAGGTGTTTTTATCCGTAAAACATCCCTAGACGAAATTCCACAATTAATTAATGTATTAAAAGGAGATATGAGTTTAATTGGACCTAGGCCTTTATTGGTTTCTTATTTGCCCTTTTATGTAGATGAAGAAAGATTACGCCATTCAGTAAGACCGGGAATTACAGGCCTTGCACAAATTAATGGGAGAAACACCGTGAGTTGGGACAAAAGATTAGCTTTTGACGTAGAATATGTAAAAAACATTTCTTTCAAAAATGATATTTTTATTGTTCTAAATTCAATAATGGTTGTTTTATTTTCAAAAGGAGTAAGTGTAGATCCAACTATATTAATGAAAGATTTAAATGAAGAAAGAAAACATCCAGATAACAAGATATGAAAGAGTTGATGATGATTTAAATTCAATTATCTCTTTACATAAGTTAATTTCTAAAGACACCAATTTAAATGAACATTTAATTTATTTTGACACTAATTTTAAATTCTATTTTAGAAATATAATAACAAATAAAATAACTGATGAAATTTATGTAATAAAAATTGACGATGTTTTAGAAGGCTTTATTCATTTTAAAATTTTTGAAGACACTTTATTTTTAAATAATATTTGTTTGAATAATTCATGTCAAGGTAAAGGAATTGGAAGTTTTTTTTTAAAACATAGTTTAATGTTGGCATATAAAGAAAGCTTAATTAACTTTGAATTAGATGTTTTTTTGTCCAATAACAAAGCATTAAAATGGTATAAAAAATTAGGATTAAAAACAATTAAAAAATCAGTTTGGATGGAAATTAATGACAATCATCAAAAATTAAATAATGAAACATCAACAGGCATTTATTATTTAAAAGATGGTAATGGTTTCGAAAGCATTTTTTTTAAAACCAACAAAATAGCAACAATAATAAATAATAAAACAATTTTAATTCATGATTTAAATTTTATAGATAAAATTCAAAACCAATCCTACATTCTTGTGACAAATCAAGATGTAAATGAACTAATTAAAAAGAACTACAAATGTTCCGAGTTAGAAATTTCTACAAGAATGAAGGGAAGTCTAAAAGAAGTTTTACATAATTTAAATCAAATAAATGCTAAGTATTCATAAATTAGATACCGAGGAAGGCCTTATTAGTTATAAAGATCTTTTAAAAAATTTAAATTCAACTAATCCCTATTATTCAATAGATTACATTAATTTTTTTAGTGGCGGTTTGCTAAACCTCATTTGTTTTTCATTTAATCCAAGAAAAGATGAAATTATTTTAATGCCAGGATATTTAAAACCTATTATAATTGATAACAACGAATCAGGTTATTTCGATTTTATATCAACATATGGATATTCTGGGCCAATTGGCACCTTAGGAATTGATAATTTAGATTTCAAAAATTTTTGGACTACATTGGATGAATGGTATAAAGAAAATAATGTAGTAACCGAATTTATTAGATTTAACCTTTTTGGAAATCAAATTGAATATTCAGGAAATAGTTTTCCAACTATGCTCAATATTAAAGGACAAATTCAAGATGAAAACACGCAATGGGATTCATTTGATTATAAGGTAAGAAAAAATTATAATAAGGCTATACGAGAAAATCTAAAGAGCGAAATTTATTTTAAAAATATAAAACAAGACCAAATTTTAGAGTTTTATGATATATATAAAACTACCATGGACAGAAATGGCGCAAAAGAGAGTTTTTTTTATTCAATTTATGAGTTTAAAAAATTCATAATTAAAAACGAGGAAAATTGCGCAATTTGTACCGTTTATCATAATGAAATTCCAATTTCATCAGAATTAATACTAGTTTCTCAAGACACAATATATTCTTTTTTAGGAGGCACTTTAAGCAATTATTTTGATAAAAGACCAAATGATTTTCTCAAGGTTCAAGTTATAAATTGGGCAAGAAATAACGAAAAAAAATATTTTGTGCTTGGAGGAGGTTATGGTTTTGAAGATGGTATTTTTAAATATAAAAAATCCTTTTTTCCTTTAGATATAGTCAATTATTATACTGGAAGAAAAATAATTAATTCAAATATTTATAATGAATTTATAGACAAGGCTAACGTTTTTAGATCAAAAAACGGGTTAACAAAACTAGATTTAGAAGACATTTCATTTTTCCCATTGTATAATAAGACAAATTAAAAATTGATTTTGTATATGAAACTTAATAACTCAAAAATCTGGCTTTCCTCTCCCCACATGGGAGGCACCGAACAAAAATACATACAAGAAGCTTTTGACGCCAATTGGGTGGCTCCACTTGGTCCAAATGTTAATGGTTTGGAAAAAGATTTAGAAAACTATATGGGTAATCAAGCGCATGTAGGAGCATTAAGTTCAGGAACAGCCGCTATCCATTTAGGTTTAATTTTATTAGGTGTGCAAGCGGGTGATGAAGTAATTTGCCAAACCATGACATTTTCAGCATCGGCAAATCCAATTCTTTATCTAAACGCCACTCCTATTTTTGTAGATAGCGAAGAGCAAACCTGGAACCTTTGCCCAATCGCTTTGGAGCTAGCCATAAAAGATCGTATTCAAAAAGGGAAAAATCCAAAAGCAATTATAGCTGTGCACTTGTATGGAATGCCGTACCAAATTGAGGTCATAAGAGCAATTGCTGATAAATATGAAATTCCCATTTTGGAGGACAGCGCAGAAGCCTTAGGCAGTTCTTACAAAGGACAAAAATGTGGCACGTTTGGAGATATTGGGGTTTTATCGTTTAATGGAAATAAAATAATCACTACTTCTGGCGGTGGGGCTATAGTTACCAAAACCGCTGCCCAAAAAGAAAAAGCCATTTTCTACGCTACTCAAGCAAGAGATGCAGCGCCACATTACCAGCATAGTGAAATTGGCTATAATTATAGAATGAGCAACATTTGTGCGGGAATTGGTCGGGGTCAAATGGAAGTTTTGGACCATCATGTTGCTTTAAGAAGAGCCATGCATGATTTTTATGTGGACCTATTCAAAGACCTACCCGGAGTTACTGTTTTTTCTGCTCCCAGCACTGATTATTTTTCAAATTATTGGTTGTCTGCCATTTTAATAGATCCTATTATTACCAAAGGCATCACTCGCGAAACCCTTCGTTTGGCTTTGGAAGCCGAAAATATAGAATCCAGATCGCTATGGAAACCGATGCATTTGCAACCTGTATTTGAAAAGTATCCTTATTATGGAAGCAAAGTAGCAGAAACTTTATTTGAAAATGGGCTGTGTTTGCCTTCAGGATCTAATTTAACAGACGAAGACCGGGAGCGAATTGCAGCGGTGATTGGAAGCGTTTTCGTCGTCTGATTCTATTTGACCGATAATAGTAATTCGTTTCTCTTTGCGTTCATTGCGAAAAAACTTTGCGGCCTTTGCGGTTAATTAACATATAAACCATTCAATCCTTAAATTAGTTACAGATTACTTCATCACAATTACAAAATAGCCATTCAAACCGAACCCCAATTTCAATAAAAGCATGAAAAAAAACAGTATTTTATCCCTAGTTTTCTTTCTTCTCTTTCAGTGTTTTTCTTTTGCTCAAACCTATGGTAAAGTAAATGCATTATCAACGTTGTTGACAGTTCCAAATGTAGGAATTGAAACCAGTATTGGTAAAAAAAGCACCCTTCAATTTGATATTACGGCCTCTTTTTGGAAATCAATTGATGGTAAACCCTATGAATTTTATATTTTTATTCCAGAATATCGATACCATTTTAAAGAAAAATACAATGGCTTTTATATTGGTGCTCATGTTGGCGCGACCCTTTTTAATTTTCAAAAATGGAATTATTTGAATTCAAATTTATATCAAAAGGGTTTTGGGTTTTTAATTGGAGGAACGATTGGTTATCAGAAAAAAATCAATCAAAACATAGTCTTAGATTGTTTTCTGGGTGGGGGTAACAGCCAAGGATTTTATAAAGGATATTACCTAGACACAAATATTAGGTACGAAGATGCTGATAAATACAACAAAAGCGGCGAGTGGATTCCTTATAGAGGAGGTGTTATGATTTCCTATCGAATCCATTAGTTTATAAAAAGGTTTAAAAAGTGGTAAGTTGTTCGTTATTGAATGTTGTTGTTTCGATTCTCTTTGCGATCTTTGCGAAAAACCTTGCGATCTTTGCGGTTAAATCCTCTTTAAATCATTAAATTTTAATGTCAAAACGTCTTTTTGATCTTCTTTTTGCTTTGGTTGGGCTTATCATTGCACTTCCCATTCTATTATTTCTTTATCTTTTAGCATCAATTGACACTCAACAAAATGGTCTTTTTTCTCAAAAAAGAATTGGTCAATTTGGTCTGCCTTTCACTATTTATAAATTACGAACCTTTGGACTCTCAAAGGAAAAACCAATATCCAAATTTGGTGCATTTTTGAGGCATTCTAAATTAGATGAATTGCCACAATTGTGGAACATTATCATCGGCAATATGAGTTTTGTGGGGCCTAGACCAGATATTGCGGGGTATTATGATTTATTGCAAGGTGAAAACAAAAAAATATTAGAATTAAAACCTGGATTGACAAGTTTAGCAAGTATTAAATATGCCAATGAAGAAAATATTTTAGAACAACAAGAAAATCCGTTGTGGTACAATGATACCGTTATTTTTCCTGACAAAGTAAAAATGAATTTAGAATATTACTATTCCAACTCAATTTATTACGATCTTAAAATAATCTGGAAAACAGTGTTTTAATTCATTAAATATATAAAATTACACTTTTTTTTGTCAAAAAAAACCAAAATTAGGCTTAACTATTTTACGTTTAATCATCATCTTTATAAGTTAATACAGTAAACAAATACGTTTACTCAAATTATTAAAATTTAAAAAAATAGTTAATAAAAAATCACTTTTTAATAGTATTTTTGTATTCAATATAAAAATCAACTTCCATTTTAGTTAATGAATAAAAGCATAGAAATAATTAAAAGCAAAATTAAAAAATTACTTTTTTCCTTGGATTATCTTCCAAGGTGGATGGTTTTTTTTATGGATGTTTTTTTAACTATAAGTTCAAGTGTAATTTCTTATTTAATTGTTCGTAGTCTTAATGTAAAGTTCTATGATACACTTGACATTCCCACAAGATACAGTATAATCATATTAATTTATATTTTATATTTTGTAGTTTTTAAAACTTTTTCTGGAATTCTTCGATTTTCCACGTTTATAGATGGAGTAAAATTATTGT
>CALPIR020000016.1 GCA_943323675.2 Chitinophaga pinensis
AAACCTAAATAACCTTTAAAACGAGCGCTATCCAATAAACCACCCATACCAATGATGCGATTTTTAGGTATACCACTGGCTTTAAGTGCAAGGTAAGTCATGGTATCCATTGGGTTTGATACCACTACTATAATTGCATTTGGAGAGTGTTTCAACACGTTTTCAGTAACGGTTTTAACGATATTAGCATTTGTACCGATTAACTCTTCACGAGTCATACCCGGTTTACGAGGAATACCCGAAGTAATAACCACCACATCTGAATTAGCTGTTTTGCTGTAATCGTTTGTGGTACCACTAACGCGGGTTTTCATGCCTAATAAAGAAGTGGTTTGGTAAATATCTAACGCTTTACCTTCTGCAAAACCTTCTTTTACGTCTAATAAAACTACTTCGTCTGCTAACTCGCGGTAAGCAATAACATCAGCAGTTGTAGCACCAACTGCACCTGCTCCGATAACTGATACTTTTGTCATGTTGTATATTGTGATTAATTAAATTGTATAATTTTTAACGTGATGCGAAAATAAGCATGCTAAGCAGAATCCAAAATGATAGTTTTCAGATTTAAAAGTATTTTCGTTTACGTGTTTATGGGTTGATGGATACCAAACAAAATTGAGATTTTGATTATTAATACTTCCTAATCAATGCTCATTTCTCTTACATCATCGGCAATAACCAAGCGGCCTAACGTCTTTTCTTTGATGTAATCTAAACCAACACCCGGAGCGTATTCAATACATTTAAACCCTTCTGCTGTAATATCAAACACCCCTAACTCGGTAACTACTTTTTTTACGCAACCTAAACCAGTAATGGGTAAACTGCATTTATTAAGTAATTTACTTTCGCCTGCTTTGTTTACATGTTGCATGGCTACAATAATATTTTTCGCACTGGCTACCAAATCCATAGCACCACCCATTCCTTTAACCATTTTACCTGGAATTTTCCAATTGGCAATATCCCCGTTATCTGCCACTTCCATTGCGCCTAATACGGTTAAATCTACACGTCCGCTACGGATCATCCCGAAACTCATGGCACTATCAAAAAAGCTTGAACCTTTTGTGGTAGTTACAGTTTGTTTGCCTGCATTAATTAAATCGGCATCTACATCTTCTTCAAAAGGAAAAGGACCAATACCCAACAATCCATTTTCTGATTGCAAGATTACCTCAATACCATGAGGTACATAATTGGCTACTAATGTAGGTATACCAATACCTAAGTTTACATAGTAACCATCTTGTAATTCTTTTGCGATACGTTTCGCTATACCAAATTTATCCAGCATGTTTTTGTGTGTTAATGTTTAGCGTTTAGTTACGGTAACTTGCTCAATGCGTTTTTCGTAATTAACACCTTTAAAAATTCGATTTACATAAATACCAGGAGTATGAATCATATCAGGATCTAACTCTCCAGGTTGAACCAACTCCTCCACCTCTACGATGGTGATTTTACCGGCCATTGCCATTAATGGATTAAAATTACGCGAGGTAGCGCGGAAAATTAAATTTCCGTGTGTATCGCCCTTCCAAGCTTTAACTATTGCAAAGTCGCTTTTAAAGGCATGTTCCATTAAATAGGTTTTACCATCAAACTCACGTGTTTCTTTGCCTTCGGCTACTTCTGTTCCAACTCCTGCAGGAGTATATATGGCAGGAATTCCATAGCCTGCTGCCATGCAACGTGTTGCCAAGGTTCCCTGAGGGATTAACTCCACTTCTAGCTCACCACTTAACAACTGCCTTTCGAACTCCGCATTTTCGCCAACATAAGAAGCAATCATTTTTTTTACTTGACGTGTTTTAAGCATCAATCCAATTCCGAAATCATCAACCCCAGCATTGTTACTTATACAGGTTAAGTTTTTTATGCCTTTATTAACCAAAGCCGTAATACTGTTCTCCGGGATACCACACAAGCCGAATCCTCCAAGCATAATGGTAGCTCCATCTGTAATGTCTATAATTGCCTCTTCGGCATTTTTTACAACTTTCTTTAACATGTGTTTTGTTTTAAAACCTAAAATCTTCAATAATTATACAAATGAAAGAAGGTTAATTAATCGCCAATGGTTGCGTTTAAACCTTCATCAAGTAAAGCCTGGCACATGGCTATTAAATCGCCACGAGCACCTGTTTTAACCGTGGCTTTACCCTTGGTGTGAACCAACAAAGCACATTGTTCTGCTTGCAACTCATCGTGTTTGCAAATACGCACCAAACAATCAATTACATGATCGAAAGTATTGATATCGTCATTATGTAAAACTAACTTCTGACGGTCGGTAACTTCGTCCAATACTTCGGCTAATTCTTCTTCAATTAAAAACTCTCTCATAATGCACTAACTTTTTAACTGCGTAGGTTTTTTGGCCAAAGAAAAGCGGCTTTCTTCCCCTTTTCTTAATCGTTTAATATTGCTTCGATGGGTGTATACAACCAACACGCCAACAACCATACAAAAGTACACTAAATTTTTTTCCTCCCAATGGTGTATCAAACCAGCATAAAGCGGACTAATTAAACCTGATAACATAGAACCTACTGATATGTATTTGGTTATGGCCACAATAACAACAAAAGTAACAAAGCATGCTAAAGCCAACATCCAATCCATTCCTGCCACTACACCAATTACTGTTGCTATTCCTTTGCCACCTCTAAAACCAGCAAAAACAGGGTAAATGTGCCCTAATACGGCCAAGGCGCCAAACAACATTTTGTATTCCATCATGTGGTTTGTATTCAAAATCAATCCTGGCCAAAACACCAAACTTGCTGCTATAAATCCTTTCAATAAATCGAGAAACAAAACTGTAAATCCAGCAGGTTTACCTAGCACGCGTAAAGTATTGGTTGCACCCGCATTTCCACTTCCGTGTTCACGCACATCGACCCCAAAAAATGCTTTACCAATCCAAACACTATTAGGTATAGCACCCAATAGATAAGCAGTTAAACAAGCTATGGCAATTAAAATTTGTTGGTTCATGTTATTTTTTATTTGAGGCGCGTAAAAACTGGTTCTTGGCCGATATGTTGGCTAAGCGAAGTTTATAATCGTCCTTTTTAGAAATTTTATCAATATTATCCTTAATCAATTTATTATACAAGGCATCAGATCCAACCGTATACATAACTCCTTTTTGGAATTTAAAGTAATACCAACTTCCAGCTATGCTTTGAATAAACAAGGTAAAGTCGTCACCACTTCTACGTTTTATCAATTCCATCTTTCCTTTCACTTTGCGTTCAAGCTTATATTTATCAAATGAATTAATACCGATATCACCTTCCGATTGCAAAGATTTAGTAAGTGGATTCCATTTCATATTTAACTCTGATATGAAAATCGTTTTCTCCAAGTTATTAATCAATTTAATGGTGTTGTCTTCTTGAATCTCATCTACCACACGTTTTATATTTTTATCATCCACTAACTCGGCCAAAGCCTTACTTAAAAATGGCGCATCAAACTTTGGTGTTTCTGCCGCTAAAGATTGATCTGTTAAAGAATCATGCATAGCCCTTAAAGCAGGTTGTGGAAATGGAAAATTGAGTAACATCACCAAATTCATTCTGAAACTGGTATCCACTAAACTGTAGTATAATTGGCCTGCACTGCTAACTTCAAACTTGGTTGTTTCATAACCCAAATTAACCCTGCCTTCTCCTGTAATACTTCTCTTTTCTTCGTTTACTACCATTAAGTTTCCTTTGTATGAGTTGTTAAATAGTTTTTCAAAACTACCCATCTTAAACTCACTATTTTTTTCATCGTAAAACAAGGTACCTTCTACTTTAAGTAATTCTGGATCGCTTTGGTTACGCTTACGTGTAAAGAACATGGTGTACACATGAGCCGAGTCGTTACTTATATTAAACCCATTATAAATGGTTTGCTGGTTCATGTTTTTAGTTGGCGATTTTACATTGATGTATACCGAATCGGGATTAACTACAGCAGCATTTCTAAACCAATCGGTTTTAGGTAGGGGTAATTTATGTATAGGCAAGAAATAACCATCATATTCTAAGTTTTTAACTACAGAAGTTAACACGGCATTACCTCTAAATTGAATTTTAGGACCAACATAGAACTTAATGGTGTCTGGTATATATGATTTACCAATAAGTTGATGTGCTTTATTGATGTAAATTTCGTTCATGAAAAATTTCTGCACGTTTTTCTTTTTATCAACGTATTCATATTTACCAGTTCCTAATACATTAAACTTACCTGCAATTTTAATGCTTACGCTATCAATTTTATGAAAACGATTAATGGTATCGGCCTGTATTTTAGCGCGATTCAACAGATCCATATCGGCACTTCCTCTGATAGTTGTTTTGTTGCTATCAGGAAAAACTTGTGCATCGCCCACAGCAATAAAAGGAACCTTTTTGGCATACATAGTAAAGTCTTTTATGGCTAGCGTAGTAACCGATGTGGTAAACTTTAACGCATCTTGTTGCGGATGGGTAGATACCAAATACGTATTATTACCATCAGGCATGGCCGATTTAAAATCAATTGTTTTAGGATCCATGCGCCAGAAAAATTCATCAAACGAACCAGCATATAAGTTGTAATTAAAGAAAGAATTGAGGATGCCTTTTTCATTGTATTTAAAATCGCCCAGCCTATTTTCTAAATCAACCCTCGCATGAACAGATGACGAACTAAAGGCAAACTTTGTTGAATCTTTTAAATCAAATAATTTAAAAAATGCATCATCGCTTAAAATTTGATCAGGTTGTAACCAAAAGTCAAACGAAGTTAATTGTGCTTCTTCCACATTAATTGCACCCTTTGCATGCATGCTACCGGGTGTATAAATAATAGTTCCATCAAGTGTGGCTCTGTTATTACTAAATGGTATTAAGGCTTCGGTACGCGTAACCAACATCGTATCCTGGTAAGGAATCCAATGGTTATATATGTTAGTGGCTACTACATCAGGATAAATACCTGTTCGCTTATTATCAAATGTTTTACACTGCCCATTTAAAGAATCGAGCAACATCACAAATTGATCTGATTTAGAAACAGATGCCAAATAATTAATTTCTCCTGCTCCAAAAAACCCTTCATCACTCAATGATAAATCAACGAACCCACGTCCTTTTCCACCATACATTGGATAACCAACATCGTTACGTTTTAATTTAAACCCTAACGACTTATCGGGCTGGAGGTACAATGCATATTTTAAATCGGGAATAATACCGCCAGAAACTAAGGTTCCAGCCAACGACATTTTTTCTAAGTCCAACTCATTCAAACTATCCATGGTAAATGGTTCTACGTCAAAATAAAATCGGTTTTTGTCATATACACCTTGCTGGGTAGCCTGTTTATCGTAATAAACCTTAGAACCTACATCGGATTTAAAAATAGGGTATCCAGGAAATTTCTTTCGCCCACTTTTGTTGAACGGATGATCAATTGCCAATGTACCATAAATGTTTTGAAGCGCACTTTTAATAGGTAAATCTACCCCTAGTTTTGAATCACGAAACAAAAACTTCATCGAATCCACGTTATTTAAACGTACTTGAAAAGAAGTGTAGTCGAAACTAAAACCGTTGCCATAAAAATCAGCCTTACCTGCACGCAATTTGCCCGAAAAATCCATGTTGCGATTCTTCTTTAATGTTACCCGTTGATCACGTGGAATGATGTAAACATTTTGCGAATCGCTAAAATAAAACTGAGGCACACCTTCAATTTGCAAATCGCTATTAATTAAACTAATGGATGCATTAGGCACTTGTTTCCCAATTACGGATAAGAATGTAATTGCATCATAATCTGTTGACCCATAATGCGCATTTACATAATCCTTTAATTTTCGTTTTTCGGTAACATAATCACGTTTTTCATCAAACGTTACAAAACCATAATCGTTTAATTCAATCATTTGCTGCCTGATGGCACTTGGGTCGCTCTTGAAATTAGCTGCGTAATCCTTTATACTAAATCCGGTGATGTTGCGCTTCTCTAAATATAATTTAACGCGTTGTAAAGGATTATAACCTAACATGCCTTGAATACGCTCGTACCTTACATCCCTAAAATAATTTACCGACTCAAACCTGGCTGGTTCATCATCGTTAATCATATCAATATCGATTGATGGATTGTTTAAGTCCCATTTGATTTCATCGCAATAAAATTCTACTTTGTGGTAACTGTCGTAAAAAGGTGTGCTACTAACCCCTTGGCGTTTATTTCTATACAATGAAATGTATTCGTTACCAATTTTATAATTAACCTCCAATTGCGGGTGATAAATAGAATCCTTCTCGAGGTAAATAGAAACCGCTGCTTTTAGGGTTGCAATTTTATCATTGCGTAAAATCATTTCTTTAGCTGCTATGCGCAACACGGGTTTATTCTTAAAATAAAAAACAAAATCAGCCGTGGTGCTATCGCCACCCCTAAACATAATTTCATCGCCACGCATACCAAAACCACCCGAGTATTTACCTCTCCCAAAACTTAGTTGGTTAAAGTTTTTGATGTACGAATCGAATTGTGGATACAACGATTTATTACCTGCTGATTTGGCCATGGCCCTATCAGATAATTTACCTAAGAGGGGAGTATTTAGCAAGCCCACATAATTAAACATGGCCGAATCTGCGTTTAGCGTGCCATCTGCTAAGTTGAGTTTATATCCTTTTAAATCACAAAAAACCTTCGCACTATCCAAACCCACACGTGTAAAATCTGTACGTCCGCCTCGTCCGTACCACATGTCTTTGGCTGCATCATAAGTGCCTGAGGTACGGTAAATTTCCAAAGTATCACCGGGTGTTATACCATATAAATCGGTATTCTTAAAAACAAATAATGGTGTGGTTTTACTAGTAAAATCTACATCCAAATTGGTGGTGGTCCAATTGATACCTGTTGTTTGCAACAGTACTTTATCATACAATACATTGCGTGAAATTTGCAAGAAATTATAACACTCATCTTTGCCCTGATTGAATGCTTTTTCGGTGGCTTTGTGCCAATTATCAAACTTAGAAACCAAACCATTCACCACCAATCCATTAATGGCATTAAAGTAATTTTCGAAATGTGGGCTGGGTTGATAGTTGTAGCTTAACATTTGGTTGGTAAGCCTTATTACTTGTATTTTTTGGTTGTTGGTAAACTTACCCGAGTTGTAATAGCTGATAAATTCGGCCACAGCATCTTTTGCTTTACTGCTTCCACTTGCATCAAAATAATCATCTAAATCGTTTGGATATTGCAGCACATCAAAGCTAAAACTGCGCTGGGCATGCGCAACAAGAGCAAAACTGATGATTGAAATTAAAATTACGAGCTTCTTCATGTTTACAAAAACGTATGAAGTGGCAATTTACTGTTTTACTTGTTTTGTTTTTGGGAGTTTTTCCCACAAAAAAAGTCGAACATTATTGCTCGACTTTTATTATAATTTTTCATTAAATCTACTTCATTGCTTTTACAATATCTACAAAGCTGCGGCTTTGCAATGCTGCACCACCAACCAAAGCACCATCAATATCGGGTGCAGAGAATAACTCAACTGCATTCTCAGCTTTTACACTTCCGCCATATTGTATGGTTAAATTATCAGCTACTTGGTTGTTGTAATGCTCGCACACCAAACCACGAATAAACGCATGCACTTCTTGTGCTTGTGCTGTACTGGCCGTTTTGCCTGTACCAATAGCCCAAACCGGTTCGTATGCAATTACTACGTTTGCAAATTGTTCGGCAGTTAAATGAAACAAACCTTCGCTTACTTGCTTTTTCAATACATCAAAGTGCGTGTTGCTTTCGCGTTCTTCTAATGTTTCGCCACAGCAATAAATAGCTGTTAAATTATTTTTTAACACCGCATCTACCTTACGTGCCAACCAATCGTTGGTTTCGTTAAAGTATTGTCTGCGCTCACTATGACCAATGATTACATACTCGGCACCACAGCTTTTAATCATACCGGCACTTACTTCACCTGTATATGCACCGCTATCGTGGTTGCTGCAATTTTGTGCGCCACTAAAAATATTTCTACTATCGGCTACCATGCGGCTAACTGCGTTAATATGAACAAACGGAGGAATAATAACCACTTGTGCACTTCCGCTGTATTCATCTTTAACCATACCCGCAATCTCGGTAACTAAAGCCATACCTTCATCAAAGGTTTTATTCATTTTCCAGTTACCTGCTATAATTTTCTTTCTCATGTTATTTAGTTATTAGTTGATAGGTTATTGGTTTATTATTAGGTTATTAGTTGATTAGTTACAAATTGATTGGCCGCAGGTACAGACCGCAGCCCCGAGTGCTCGGGGTATTTATGGTTTGAGGTTTCCAACATCTAACTTCCAGCCTCTAGCCTTAAACTGCGAAAATAACAAAAATATGATGAGCACAACTTACTTATTGAATGGTTTTATCCTGCATTACGTCCATTTACCTAATAATCATAATTTTACTATCAACCACTACACCCTCAACAACCAAACTGATCAGCATACTGAAAAGTCATGTAAGGCCCCTCTGTTCGCCTGCCCGGCTCCTCGTATTGGCCATAACCTGAAATTAGGCCACCTAAACCCAACCATTTTAGTAAACGCGAAAAAATACCAGCCAGTTGTTGTTGGGTAAGTTTATTAAACTGCTGTGGGGTTATGTGCAATTCTTGCTCTGCGTAGTTACGCATAAATAGTTCATCAACTAAATCGCTATTGTGAACATATCTTTTAGGATTGGCAAAAGATGATGTTGCAAAAAATGCTTGCATTGCAAGCATTATGAGTAAAGCTAGTTTTTTCATAAAATTGCAGTTATTACTTCAATAAGGTTAATTCATTGTTAAGATATTTTATTTTAAGAAAATAAACATCAGCGTTTTTCTGTTTCTGAGAGAGCATAAAATATTGAAAGGTATCAGGTCCGTTTGATATATAATTCGGCTCATAATACCAACGCTTATTAATCTCAACACTATCATTAAATGATGACACCAAATAGTCTCCAACATATACATTTTTAAAATAACATCGCATTTTCAAGTCTTGAATTGGATTAATACTTGCTCGATAAGGGTAGTATTCTACCCTAAAATTAAAATTAGTAGTACTTATGCAGTCATATGCATATATTAGATACTCGTATTTGTCATCACAGATGGTTGGATCTCCACCATCTATCAATTTCCAACCAGATTGCACACCTTGCCCAACATAAACTTGAGTATCTTTGTTATTGTATAAAAACTTTAACGTGTCTCTTCCGGTAAGCGGATAAATTGGTTCTGTATTACTCTTAAGTTGGCTACTTGCATAATGAAGAATCTCTACATCACAATCACTTTCTTGGTTACAAGCTGCAATAAAACAAACAACAAGAAGGAATGCTGCAATTAGGTGTGGTTTTGTTTTCATAGTAGTGCATTATCTATTGTAAAGTAAAATTAATCATTCATTTAAAATAAACAAACCTAGAACTCTTATATTAATTTGTATGTCTGCAAATTATGTTACCAAAAGGTTATGATCCTTCGGTTCTCCTGCCCGGCTCCTCGTATTGGCCATAACCTGAAATTAGGCCACCTAAACCCAACCATTTTAGTAAACGCGAAAAAATACCTGCCCTTTGTTGTAGTGTAAGTGTATTAAACTGCTGTGGTGTTATGTGCAATTCTTGCTCTGCGTAGTTACGTATAAATAATTCATCAACTAAGCTATCAGGTTGCACTGCTGGAATAGAAGAAGCTGTAGCATTATTTGCAAGCACAAATAGTGCTGCATAAAACAGGAGTAAAATTAGTTTTTTCATAAAGGTGGGTGGGGGAGTTATTTTATTAGGGTTAGTTCATTATTTAAGTATTTTATTTTAAGAATCAATGCACTAGGACCTTTAGTTCTTGAGTTAAACATAAAGTATTGTGCTGTATCAGGACCATTTGTCCAGTAATATGGTTCATAATACTTAACCCCATTAATATTTATAGTATCATTAACTACTTTCGAAATTCGGTATTCTCCTACATTTACATTTTTAAATGAATAATTAGCGTATATCATCGATTTACCATCTTTCGTGAGAATTCCATGTGGATGATATTCTAATCTGAAAGTGAAACCAATTGCATTAATACAATTGTAGGTATAAATAAGATTTTCATATTTACTATCACAAAGACTTGGGTCGCCACCAGGCACTAATTGCCAGCCAGATTGTGCTCCTTGACCAACATATATCTGCGTATCTTTGTTATTGTATAAAAACAAAAGCGTATCGCTACCATGATAAGGTGAAAAGGTATTAGATTTTTGAGATTCTGTTAGATAAGAATAATTCACCCCTGTACATTTATTTTCCTTATTGCAAGAAAAAAAGAAAACAGAAAACAAAGTAATGATGAAGCTGTTTAAGATGAGTGTTGTTTTCATAGTGTTTATTATTAATGGTTTATCTAATAAAAAATTGTTTATCTAATTTCAAAATACTTGTTAAACTATTTGGGCATGCAAATCGCCATTATCGTGTTGAAAAACCATGTAAGGGCCTTGAGTGCGCCTATGCGGCTCATGGTATTTACCCGATCAGATTCTCATTTTCTAAGCAACTCAATTTTCTAAAAACAGCAGTACCATTAAAACAAAACGCCTTTCAAAATCTTGAAAGGCGTTTTGTTTAGTTATTTGTTGTGTGGTTGATTTGTTAATGGTTTATGGGTTTATGGTTTTATTCTTTAACTTCTAACTTTTACCGCACACTATCAGTGCAGACCAAAGCGTCTGTGGCAACACAGAGTTTTCGCAGCGTTTTTTTGAGGCAGTGATGCGAAAGAGAGAGATTGCTTCACAATTATGGAGATTTCCCAATCTCGCTTCTCTTATCTCGTCTCTCCCATTATCTAACATCCAACATCCATCCTCCATCCTCCAACTTCCAGCCTCTATCTCCTCACTACTCACTCCCCTTCTCCCAAAATCTATACTTAGCCGTTTGTTCAAAAACGTGTTTGGTAATGGCTTTATCTTCATCGGTAAAAACAATGTTTCTACGTGCACACATGGCTTCGGCAGTTTTATAAAACTTGTTTAACACAAAAGTATCAAACCCTTGCGCCCCGCCCCAAGCAAAACTTGGAATAAAATTACGCGGGAAACCTGCACCAAAAATATTTGCGCCAACGCCTACAACTGTGCCTGTATTAAACATGGTGTTAATACCACATTTAGCATGATCGGCCAGCATCACCCCACAAAAAGTTAATCCGGTTTTTTCAAATCGTTCAGTGGTGTAGTTCCACAGTTTTACTTCATCGTAGGTGTTTTTTAAATTACTATTATTGGTATCGGCACCAATATTAACCCACTCGCCTACTACAGCATTGCCCATAAAACCATCATGACCTTTATTGCTGTAAGCAAAAAATACCACATTGTTTACTTCACCACCTACTTTACAATGTGGGCCAACTGTGGTAGGGCCATAAATTTTGGCATCCATTTTCAATCCACCGTGTTCGCACAAAGCAAATGGTCCGCGTACTTTGCACCCTTCCATCACTTCAGCGTCAACACCAATGTATATTGGTCCTGTTGAAGCATTTAAAATACTAAACTCAACTGTGGCTCCGGGTTCAATAAAAATACGCTCGGGGTTTAAGGTTTGGTTGGTAGATGATATAGGCGCACTTAAACGGCCTTTGGTAATTAAATGAAAATCTGCCTCGATGGCTTTTCCGTTTTTTGAAAAAATATCATACGAGTGGTTCACCAAAATGGTATCTATCTGCGATGATTGAATTTTAGTTTCGGGAGCAAACTGCTCTTCCGAAAAATCAAGCACTTCATCTGATGTGATGTTGCATGCAACCAAAGTCTCTCTTAAATACAACGCCTCACCTGTTTTAAGCTGGGTTATTTCGCTCCAAAGTAAATGATTAGGGCAAACACTGCCGTTAATCATTAAGTTATGCTGAGCTGCTGCAGCAGGGTATTTTACACATAAATAATCTTGGGTTTTAAATGAAGGCTGAACACCCGCATATTTAGCCCATTTCTCGGTAATGGTTAATATACCAATTCTAATTTCGGCAACCGGACGGGTAAAAGTAAAGGGCAATAAATTATTGCGGTTTTTACCATCAAATAGAATCACATTCATACTGCGAGTATATAAAAAAAGCCCCCCAAATTGGAAGGCTTTTACAATATTGTTAAAAAAATAATGGAATTATTTTTTCTTAGCGTAACGTTTGTTGAATTTATCAATACGACCAGCAGTGTCAATTAACATGTTGGTTCCGGTAAAGAATGGATGAGATTTGTGTGAAATCTCCAATTTAAACAACGGATATTCGTTGCCGTCTTCCCATTTAACAGTTTCTTTTGTGTCTACAGTCGAACGAGTTATGAATGAATAGTCGTTTGACATGTCCTTGAACACAACCATTCTGTAATTTTTTGGGTGGATATCTGCTTTCATCTCTGCTTTATTTACTTTTTGAGGGGGCAAATATATGAAATTTTCATTAGTGCCAAAATATTTAGACAAAAATTTAGCCCAAATTGATCAATAGGAGCTTTTTAAAAGCGAACTACTTGATTTATACCGAGCAAAATTGGCCTAGTATTCGCTTCATATTCAATAATATCGGCATTTACCACTGCAATTTATTCAAATAAATGCAGTTGGTAAAAGTTGGGCTAACCCCGACTTAGAATTTGTTCATAAATTTGTTAAAATTGATGATTTACAAATTCTTAATCGATTGTGTTCGGCTGTCGACTAACAAAACCTCGAATGGGGTTTAATAGTTAACCAAAACTTGTTCATATGATTGGGCTTCAAGCCACAAAATTATTTTTTGGCGAAAAATCACTACAATTGTAACATGAAGAGTGACAAAACCCAAATTTTAAGCGACAAACAAGTTAAACAAATACTTAAACGCTTGGCTTACCAAGTGTACGAAAATAATTTTAACGAAAAAGAATTGGTAATTGCCGGAATTGAAGGTCGCGGTGTAAAAGTTGCCGAATTACTTTGCAAGGAGTTGGCTGAAATTTGTAAAATAAAATTCTCTACCACGGACATTGTGCTTGATAAAACTAATCCTGCACAAAAACAGATTATATTAAGTAACAACAAAATTAGTGTTAAAGATAAAGTAGTGATTGTGGTTGATGATGTATTAAACACCGGTAAAACCATGCTTTATTCCTTAATCCCTTTAGTTAACGACAAAGCCCGTAAAATACAAACGTTGGTTTTGGTAGATAGAAATCACATTTCATTTCCAGTAAAAGCCAATTATGTAGGCACAGCATTAAGTACTACTTTACAAGAACACATTGAAGTTACCATTACAAAAGGTAAGGTAAATGTGTATTTGAGTTAACCAGGAAAAATGAAAAATCGAAATCCGAAAATCGAAAGTAGAAACACCAAACAATATTTCGGAATATAGAAACGCAGTTCAGCGGAGCTAAAAGGGATTGTTCAATTAATTTACATTCTACTCTCGATACAACCCGAGTACTCGGGTCACTCGAGCAGGCTAAACCTTTGCGAAGCAAACTCCTTTACCTCAGAAGCAGTGTACCTTACCCTCTAATCTTCTCTGCGAAAACCTCTGTGATACTTTGCGGTAAAAGAAAACGAAGAGGTTTTTGAACCGTCTTGCGAAGAATTGAGCATAGCCTATTTCAGATTTTGAGGTACACAGAGCAACGCATGCGGCATTGGAAGAATTAACTTTTAAGAATAATTGATTGGGGAATTACCAGCCTGTTCGAGTGCCCCGATAACGAATCGGGGTGTATCGAGAAGAGGACTGTTTAAGTCTAGTATAAATGTATGCTGAACTCCTACTCTCGATACTCGCGCCAAAAACAGCCTATGCAAAGCGAACTCGAGCAGGCTAAACTTTTTTGAAGCAAACTAAAATATGGAAGTTAGCTATTGAAAAAAATCTAGCGTCTTCATTAGAAAGAAGATAAGAGATGGGTGTCTAGAAATAATTTCGAAACTAGAAGCACGAAATCCGAAATAGTTACGCTGAATATTTTTTCGAAATATCGAAACGCAATTCAGCGGAGCTAATACAGAATCTTGAATGAAGAATATTGAATACAACTAGTCGACCAATTAGCCAATCAATTATTCAACTAGCCACAAAAAAAATCCCGCTCTTGCGAACGGGATTTTTAATTTTTTGTTAAAGTAGTAATTACTTAACTTTAGCTTGTAAGCCAGCACCAGCTTTGAATTTAACAACCTTTTTTGCTGGGATGCTAATTTCTTTACCTGTTTGTGGGTTACGACCTTTACGAGCTGCACGCTTAGTTACAGAGAAAGTACCAAAACCTACTAAAATAAGTTTGTCACCTTTCTTCAAAGCGCCTTGTGTTGCAGCCATAAATGAATCTAAAGCAGCAGCAGCTTGAACCTTTGTTAATTTCGCATCATGTGCGATTTTGTCGATTAAATCAGACTTGTTCATAGTTGATAATAATTAAAGTGTTTGTTGTTTTACCATAACAAACTTAGCAACAATGCTGAATAAAACAAGTACCTGCGTAGGTTTTTTGGTATTTTTTGTGAATTAGATTTTAACAGGTTTTCAACAATATCAGGGTTTCACGTCTTTTGCCCCATTAATCACACTACCTTTTGTACGCTGAAACCACAGTATTAACAAGGCTCTCGTCACTTTTTTCGGGTAACTCGATAACCACCTCACTTTGGGCATAAAACGATGCCCTTTCGGTTAATTTATGGGTAATAAATTGCAATAACTCGTCACCTTTAAGTCCTTTAACTAAGGGTCTTGGCCTTTTTGCACGCACCAATCGGCTATAAATAAATGTGGGCTCAGCTTTTAAATACACTGTAAGCCCCTCCTTTTTCATAAACGACATGTTGTTATGGTAACAAGGCAAACCTCCTCCTGTGGCAATTACATGTGGCTTTTCATTAGGTACATTCCTCAATACCTCAGCTTCAATTTCCCTAAATACAACTTCACCCTTCTCTGTAAACAATTGTTCTATGGAATTATTGGTGCCTTGTTCTATCAACTTATCAGTGTCTAAAAATGGCATAGATAAAGCCCTAGCCAACCTTTTACCAAAGGTGGTTTTACCAACAGCCATAAATCCTATTAAGTAAATGTGCATATTAAAATGGCTGCCCATTGATGAGCAGCCATCATTTTATTTTCTAATTCCTCTTGGACCAACTTTACCTTCCATGTATAGTTTTACTTTCTCGAAGGTTGGTATTCCGTATGCACTCCACTTTTTAATCACTACATTGTCTTTCATCAATAGTAAACCCGGATTACTGCGCACCATCGATTTAAGTGGCGTAACATCCATGTTATAATAACTAAAGGCAAATTGATGTTCGTGGCGATAGGGTTCCACCTCTGTCAAGGTGGTATTTGTTAATGCCCAAAATGGAATACCTGCAAGCGCACAATCATTGGCTAATTGAGCAATTTGTGGCTCAATACCCGTTCTAGATTTCAAAATATTGGTTTGAACCAAAATCATCCTAAATCCTTTTTGCATCAATAACGTATCGGTATAGTCTTGCCCACTTACATCAAACAATTTAAAATCATGTATAGGAGCTTTATCACCTTCTACAATCACTTTATCTATCCTGTCAACAAACTTATAGGTGTCATCAACATTGCCTACCTCATTCACGCCAAATTCAAACTGTTTGCCATCTTTTTCGTAAATAAATACCATGGCAACTGAGTCGCGTTTGGCATCAGGTGGTAGTGTCATTAATTGGCCAATATCATTGCCCACTTTATATGGCAAGAAATCTATTTTAGGCAAAAACATGTAGGTGTTAAAAGTAAAAAACGTAATTACCAATAGCGATACGCCAAGCGCTATGCTAAGAATAGTTTTATTAGCCACAATGGGCTTGATGTGTTTTTGTCCGATAAACATTATTAGAATAAATACCAACAACAGCACATCTTTTAAGAATGATTCAACTGGCTTTAATTTTATGGCATCACCAAAACAACCACAATCTGTTACTTTATTGGTTATGGCACTGTAACCTGTTAATAGCGTAAAAAACACAATCATCAATAGCAGTAACCACATATTTAATCGGGTGTAAGCACCAATTAACAATGCAATACCTACCATAATTTCGAAAATACAGATAAACATGGCCATGCTTACTGCATAATCAACAAAAAAGTGCATGTTAAAAATTTCGAAATACTCTACTAGTTTATAACTAAAACCTATGGTATCATTGGCTTTTATAAGTCCTGAAATGATGAAGAGTACACCAACTAAAATTCGGCTTATTTGAGTTAATATTTTCATGTGTTATAATATGTTGTTAAAAGTAATTCACACCATTACGTGAATCAATAATTGAATAAACTTAATTTATAAATAATAGTTTTATTTAACTTTTTCGTTTAAGTGTATCAAAGCAAATACACCATAGTTAATCATATCTTGAAAATTGGCATCGATACCTTCGCTCATGATGGTTTGTCCGTTTGATGACTGTATTTGACGAATACGCAATAACCGCATCAAGATCATATCGGTAAAAGTACTCACCAACATATCGCGCCATGCTTCACCATAATCATGATTTTTTTGCATCATCAACGTTTTGGTTTCAAGCACATGTTTATCATATAACTTGGTTAGCGTATCTATGTCAATATCTAAATTACCTTCCTCTTTTAATTCCATCTGAATCAAACCAATTACACAGTAATTTACAATACCCATAAACTCACTTTCAATACCTTCATTTATTTGCATGCTACCATTTTCCTCAATGGTACGAATCCTTTGTGCCTTAATAAATATTTGATCGGCAATTGAACTCAATCGCATAACGCGCCATGATGTGCCATAATCTTTACTTTTACTCAAAAATATATGGCGACACTTATTAATAACGTGATCGAATTGTGTTGAAGTTTGATTTATCAAAATGGTAATGTTTAATTTGTAAAGCACACAAAAATAATGGACATACCCAAATTACAAGCGCACAATACAAAATTATCACTAAACTGCCGTGGTAAACTACTGGTATTAAGCCAGCCAACAGTTATGGGTATTTTAAATATTACCCCCGATAGTTTTTTTGAAGGAAGCCGCATGCAGGCACTTGACGAATTGCTTAAAAAAGCAGAAAGCATGATTGCACATGGCGCAACATTTATTGACATAGGAGGCTACAGCACACGCCCAGGTGCAGCTGAGGTAAGTATTGATGAGGAAATTAGTAGAGTGGTGCCTGCAGTTGAACACCTTAATAAATATTTACCTGATGCTATTTTATCCATTGATACATTTAGGGCCAAAGTTGCAAAATATGCAATTGATGCTGGCGCTCACATCATTAATGACATTAGCAGTGGCGAAGATGATGCAGATATGTTAGCCACCGTTGCCCAATTGGGTTTTGTTCCATACATCATGATGCATAAACGCGGAACGCCAAAAACCATGCAACAGCATACGCAGTATGATGACGTTACTTTGGATGTTTTGACCTATTTCAATCAAAGAATTGCACAAGCCTACCAAGCAGGAATTGTTGATTTAGTCATTGATCCCGGATTTGGATTTGCTAAAACACCAACGCAAAATTATGAGCTATTAAAAAATCTTCATCATTTTCACATCACAGAATTACCTGTTTTGGTTGGTGTTTCTCGCAAAAAAATGATACAAAATATAACCAATACAGATGCCGCAGGCGCATTAAATGGCACCTCTGTTGTTCATACTATTGCGCTATTAAATGGAGCTAAAATTTTGCGCGTACATGATGTGAAGGAAGCCATGGATTGTATTAACATTGTAAAAGCTACTTATGGAAATATTTAAAATATTTAGTTTTCAATTTACCCTTGTTAACCTAATTGACTTGGGACTCTTGATTGCAGTAATTTACCAATTATACCGAATGCTTAAAGGGAGTTTGGCATTTAACATGATGGCTGGTTTACTTACAATTTATGCCGCTTGGCTGGTGGTTCGTTTTTTTAATATGCCACTAATGGAAACGGTTTTGGGTGAGTTTACCAAAGTGGGATTTTTAGCGATACTTATTGTATTTCAACAAGAAATTAGAAAGTTTTTGTTACTAATTGGCAGAGGCCGATTGGCCAGAGAAAACCAATCTATATTTAGATTTTTACCTTGGAATTGGAAAGTAGAAAAGAACTTCAATACCAACTATGAAGATATTGCAGACACCTGCGAAATATTGGCATCAACCCACACCGGAGCATTATTGGTTTTCCCCAAAACCAGTGAAATGAAATTTATTGGTGCAAGTGGTGAGGTACTAGATGCACACATTAGTAAAAAATTACTCTTAAGTATTTTTAACAAAACAAGCCCGTTGCATGATGGTGCGGTTATTATAGCAAACAGTAAAATTAAGGCAGCCAATGCCGTTTTACCCATTAGCGAAAACCCTGAATACCAAAGCAGGTATGGGTTGCGTCATTTATCAGCAATAGGCATTACCGAACAAACAGATGCTGTGGCACTGATTGTAAGCGAGGAAAGAGGTACAATGGCTTATGCCGTAGGAGGAAAAGTAACTGAAAACATATCGCGACAAGATGTTCTTGATTTTTTAACCAAAGAATTTAGCCACGATATGCT
>CALPIR020000017.1 GCA_943323675.2 Chitinophaga pinensis
GGAAGCGCTCACTGCCATCAGCGTTTTTAGCAATAATGACAATCTCATCATAATTATAAACCGTTTTATAACTGGTTTGCGGAAACCCATTTAAATTGTAGGTGTATGATTGTTTGGTTTCGTAGTATTTTTCGGCAATAATGGTGCAGCCGCCATCACTATTTGGTACAAGCCTTCTAACATATAAATCGGTTAAAATAGGCTTGCGTTCGTTTTGCATGGTACCTGCAATTTTGCTGCTAAAGCTCAAATCAATTTGATCAAATCGTTTCACTGTCATTTCTGCCAATGCGGTATTGAGTTTAAAGTAAACAGTTCCTAATGCTTTGTTATCTGATTTGTCGCTGTAAAAACCTGCAACATTTACCGTTTTAGCATAGTTATTTACCACCAAAGAAAGTTCATTTACAAAAATAGAGTCTTTGTTAATGGCAAACTCCAACATGTTGTCATTTATCGTAAAGTAGGCATATAGAAAGTAATTTCTTGGCCTATAATCTCTTGGTTTTCTCCCCTCTTTAGGAAAATCAATTAAGGCAAATGCATTTCCCTCATTATCGCATTCCATGTGGCTAACAAAAACATCCTCCGCGGCATAGTCTAGACCGAATCTACGCGTATATTTCGATCCTAATGTTGCATCAAATCCGAATATATTGAGTATGCTTTTATTTTTATCGCTGCCTTGTGTTACAAATAAAATGGTGTAGTTTTTTTTATCTGATGAGGACCGAATAAATATTCTTTTATCAGGGCTTAAACTTCCATCAACTGAAATGAGTGTTTTTGTGCTAACCAGATTGATGTTGTTATCAATCTGCTGAAGCTGTATTTCAACTTTACCTGGAATGTTTTTTATTGTGTTAAACTGAAACAAACCGTCTTCGTGAACAATTACACGTTCTAACCATGCGTTTTCTGGTTGTGGCAAATCTTTGGTAAAATCAAGGGCAAGGTTGTTTTTATACTTTTCTATTTGAATATCGCGCCTGAAATCGTTGTTGCGAGCACGGGCCAAAAATATGCCAGAGGCGTTTTCACCTAAAACTTGCGTGTAATTAAACTTGGCTTTGGTCTTTTGTTGATTGCCCCACTCAACCGTTTGAGCTTTAATTGGCACAACCCCCAGAAGTAATAAAAAGAAAAGCGTGTGCGAATGGTTTTTCATACTAGTGCAATTTAATATGCTGGGTACATATTTGTATTAATTCTTTAACCACAATTCAGGGTTTTGTTTTTCCTGAATTTTCCAAATCTCAAAATGTACTTCTGTTTCGTCTTCATCATTGGTTAGTACATTTCCAATTGTTTCTCGTGTATCAACAGATTGACCTTCTTTAACATTAACCGAAGCCAGTTTAGCGTATGCGGTGTAATATTTACCATGGCTAATCAATACAATTTTTCCCATACCTGGTATAGAGAATATTGATTTCACTGTTCCTTTAAACACACTTCTAACAGGGCTTCCCGGTTGGGTTTGTATATCAACTCCGTTATTATTTATCATTACCCCCTTAAGTGTAGGGTGGGCGTGTGTGCCAAATTTTTCAGCCAATGTGCCCCTTTCTACAGGCCAAGGAAGGTCGTTTTTATTGCTTTCAAAATCGTTAGATAAACGTTGCGCGTCAGGAGTTAAGTACATATCACCTGATGCCGTTTTTGGTTTAGCAGCCTCGGTTGTTTTGGGCTTTGTGCCACCTGCAGTTGT
Organism: Chitinophaga pinensis; assembly: GCA_943323675.2. Lineage (GTDB taxonomy): Bacteria > Bacteroidota > Bacteroidia > UKL13-3 > UKL13-3 > UBA6183. The sequence goes on from CALPIR020000017.1 coordinate 1,712, forward strand.
TTTGGGTTTGGTTGTCCCTTCTCGTTTTCTTGATTCTTCTTCTTTTCTACGAGCTGCTGCAATTTCTTTCTGAATTAAATCTGCGATGGCATCATTTAATTTACGTGCAGCTCTTTCGTTCTCGGCTAAGGTTCTTCTTAGTTCTTTTTCACGCTCTTGTAGTTTAACCAATACAGCGCTTTCTTCTTTTTTATCAACCTCAAGTTCTTTTTTCTCGGATTCTTTTAATACAATTAATCCTTGTTTTTCGCGTTTAGCGGCAATAATTTCATTAAGTTCTTGTATAATTTGTTGTTGGGTATGAAGGATCAATTCTGCTTGGTGTTTGCGGAAGTCGCCCAATTGATTAAGGTATTGTATTCGCTTAATGGCTTGATTAAAACTTTGTGCTGCAAAAATAAACATCACCTTATCATAAACATTACGCTGTTTATAAGCTCCTAATAGACTCTTTCCGTAATCTTGTTTAAGACGTGTAATGTCATCACGAAGGTTACTTATTACTACTTGCTGCTCAATAATTTGTTTTTCAAGCATGGCTATTTCATCAGCAACGGTATTAATTACCTTTTCTCGGTTTTCTATTTGTCTGCTAATTACTTGTAAGTCGGCCAGTGTTTTGTTCTGTTTTTTTCGCGTTTCTTCTAAAACCTTCTTGGTGTCCTGAATTTTCTTAACGAGATCTTTGCGTTGATTTTCTAAGGCCTTGCGCTGGTTAACATAGTTTCCTTGTTGTCCGTTTACACAAACAACCAATAGACTTAAAATAAGTAAAAATAATGTTTTATGGTTTAACCACTTCATACCCCGATGGAACTGTAAATTGTGTTTCGCGCTTTTTAGTAAACACAAAGTTGCTCAGTTCAAAGGTACATTCTAATTTTTTTTCTGCCCGTATGTTAATATTCATGGCATTTGGGTACACATTTTGGTCAAATGTACTGTAAGTAGGGTAGGTAATATGAAGTTGGCGAGATTGGTTTTGATCTTCAATTAAAGTGCGGTTTACCTTGTAACTAGTGTTATAAAAGGTGGTTTGTTTTTGTGTGTTTATTAGTGTTGATACCGTTATGTTACCCAATATGGTGTCTACTACACTTTTTTGTACACTGTTGCCAAAAATGGTATTTCCGATAATCAAATTTTGAAGATTATTGAGTTTCAATGGCACATTACTCATGCGTTGTATGTAATCAAAATCTGTTGCAATGTATTTTCGATGAAGCCTATCAAGAATTTTAACACTGTCTTGCGTAATCATAATTCGAGCAACCTCAATACCTAATACGGCAGTTACGCTCATCCAGATGTATTGGTCTTTTTCCATTACCAGGTTAATGTCTAATTCAATTTTTTGTTTATCGTCTTGGTAATTTACTTTGGCTCGGCTTTGGTAAAACGAAAAGTTATTTACATTAGCATCAATAGTATTAAGCACAACCTCTGTGGGGGTTGGTCCTTGTTGTGGCAAATTGGTTTTAATGGTTACGGTGCGTGTAATTTTTTTGCTTTTACAACCTATAGCAGTAGCCATTACCAGCAATACACCCAATGCCCAAAACAGCGTTTTACTCATACCACTTTTTATCCTTAATTTTTTGGTCAATCAGTTTGTTTTCTACCCCATAATCGCGGGCCTTTATCCACTGTTCAATGGCTTTGTTTACGTCACCTAAATAAAACAGTACATCACCATAATGGTCTAATACCTCTGCGTTTTTTGGTGATAGCTCAATAGATTTTTCTATTTGTACTTTGGCTTCGCTGTATTTTTTCTGCATAAACAAAATCCACCCGTAGGTATCGTAATAAGATGCATTTTCTGCCTCAAGTTCTATGGTTCGCAAGCTCATTTCTGCAGCTTTTGTTAAATTACTTTTGCGTAAACTTAAAAAATAAGCGTAATTATTTAGTGCATAGGTGTTGTTTCTGTCGATTTTTAAGGCAGCATCAAATGCACTATCACTTGTATTGTATTGTTTTAAAAAGTGTGCCGCATCTCCAATAGAAACATACAATTGAACTTGAATTGCTGATTGGCCTTCACTCAACTCAATTCCCCTTCTTGCCATGTCAATTGCTGCTTGATACTGTTTTAATTGTTGTGCTGCAAAGGTGTAATACGCATAAAAAAGCGCCTCATTAGGAAACATCTCAATGGCCTGTTCGCAATCTTTTGTCATTTGTTGGTTATCGCGCAGCTCGCTACTGCACAAAACCAATTGTCTCCATATGCTGTAGTTTCCCGGTTCTATAATGGCTGCTTTTTCGTATTGTTCGTGTGCCTCTTTGTATTTGGCATCTTGTGTATATAAATCGCCTAAAAGCATCCATGTGGCAGCTTCATCAGGATTTGATTGTGTAAGCACCTCGGCTAATTGGTAGTTTTTATTTTTTTGTTCACTACCAAACTGGTTGCTAGATATCACCTCAACACAGGTACGTAATTTCGATTTTACATCCAACGTACTACTTTTGGCTGCAGCTAAGGTGTAGTTAAACCACTCTTTATAGTTTTTTTTGTTTCTATAATCATCAGCTAAAGCGAGCAGGGCGTATCCATTATCAGGTTCAATGGTTAATATTTTTCGATAAAGTCCATTTGCCTTTTCCTCTTTTCCATTAGATAAATATATATCAGCCAATTGACCAATGTATTTGGTATTATGCGGGTAAGCAGATGTTAATTTTTCTGCTTCTTTAATCGCTTTATCTACTTTGTTCTGAGCTAAAAAAATACTCTGTTTCTGTTTAACTATATCCTCATTTAACCCAATTGCTTTTTCTGCTTCAGTTAGTAGTTTTAATGCTTTGTCTAATTCACGAGCCATCACATACATGTAAGTTGCATCATACAAATAGGATAAAGTATTGGGGTATTTTCTATAAAGTACCGAGTACAAATCTCCTGCTTTTTTGTATTGTTTTTGTGTTTTGTACACCTCGCCCAATAGTTTGTTGTACCACGGGTTTTCCGGATCCAGCTTTGCTGCTTTTAGGGCATATCGCTCGGCATCTATCAATAAATTTTTTTGTAAATAAATTTGTGCTGTTATATAGTTCAAAGCACCATTCTCTGCATCAATTAATTCTGCTTGTTTAATCTCTTTTAACGCATCATCAGGTTGTTTAACCATTAAAAATTTATTGGCATTTATAAAATGCTGATCAAATTTTATTCGCTCATCTTCCGATAATTTAGATTTGCCTTTTTGCGCATAAGCAAATTGTATTGATGCTGTTAACATCAATACAAACAATAGGAGCACACTTTTTGTGTACTTAAATAACTGTGGTGTAATCCCCAATGCTTAAGTCTTTTAGTTCGCCTTGATATTCAACATGGCTGCCCAACATGGCATTGTTTATCACAGCATTTTTTATTTTGGTATTGTTTTGAATGATGCAGTTTTCTACCACACTTCTCTCAATTACACAACCTTCGCCAATAGATGCATATGGTCCAACAATAGCATTTTTAATCACCACATTTTTACCAATTAAACTTGGTTGAATAATTTGCGAATTAAAAATATTTGCCGATTCATCAACCATTTTTTTTCCATCATCATGCATGTGTTGTAATACGCGTGAGTTGGTATAAACCGTTGAGTTTTTATTGCCACAATCTAACCATTCTTCTACCTTGCCAGTCTCAAACTTTAAGCCTTTTGCTTTCATGTTTTCAAGCGCGTTGGTTAGTTGGTATTCGCCTTTTTCTTTAACGTTGTTATCCAATAAGTATTGCAATTCATTGCGTAGGTTAGCACCATCTGCAAAGTAATAAATACCAATAATTGCAAGATTACTAACAAAAGTGGTTGGTTTCTCTACAAAATCAGTAATCACTCCGCTGGCATCTAATTTTACAACACCAAACTGACTTGGGTCTTCAATTTGTTGTACCCAAATTATACCGTCTTTACTGCGGTCTAATTTAAACCCAGCCTTAAATAAAGTATCTGCAAATACAATTAAAACGTTGCCATCTAAAGCTTCTTTAGCACACATTATAGCATGCGCAGTACCTAATGCTTCGGTTTGATAATGTATGGATCCCTTTGCGCCAAGTTTAGCAGCAACTTCTATCAAACGCTCTTCGGCCGCTTTGCCAAAGCTTGGATGGATAATGTATGCAACTTCTTCTATGCCATCTCCACAAACATCCTTAAGGTCTTCAATAATTTTTTGTACAATTGGTTTTCCTGCAACAGGAATTAATGGTTTTGGAACGGTTAGGGTATGCGGCCTCATTCGTTTGCCCATACCTGCCATAGGTACTATTATTTTCATCTTTTAATATTAGCAGTATTCGCCACTTTTTATAGTTATTGTTTATTTGATATTGCTTTAAATATGTTCTAATTAAGCCTGAGGCTCGTTGTTCTATATTTAAGTGGCAATTATTAATGCAATTTACTTTTTAGTTTTAATTAAAAAGGTAGTGTAATTGTTATTTTCCAGTACTGCCGTAACCACCTGTACCACGCTCCGTTGTTCCAAGTTCTTCAACAATATGCCAAGTTGCTGTCTCGTGTTTGGCTATAATCATTTGTGCAATTCGCTCCCCTTGTTTTATTTCAAAACCTTCGTTGCCTAAATTAATTAGCAACACTTTAATTTCACCCCTATAATCAGCATCTATTGTACCTGGCGAGTTAAGTACGGTAATGCCGTGTTTTAATGCCAAACCGCTTCGTGGTCTTATTTGCGCCTCGAAACCAATAGGCAACTCCACAAACAAACCAGTAGGAATTAATTTGCGTTGCATAGGAGCAAGTAGAATTGTTTCCTCAAGGTTTGCGCGTAAATCCATTCCAGCTGCATGTAATGTTTCGTATGCAGGTAAAGGATGTTCCGATTTGTTAATGATGTTGATTTGCATAGCTTATAACCTTACGAAAATAGTGTTTTTATTCTAAAATGGCAGGTTGTATTCAAGTGTATGATTAACAGGTTGTTTGTTTTTATGTTTTATTGACAGGAAACAATGCATATAAAAAACATCTTCTTTCGTGTGTGTTGTGTGCTTCCTAGATATAAAAAAGCAAAACGATTAACAAACAAAACCGCGAAACACAACATGTGTTTCGCGGTTTTATGAAAAGTGTATTTACTAACGTTTAATTTATTTGCTGATAGCTGCAGTCATTTCTTCACTTTCTGGTTTAACAGATGATGGAAAATAAGATTGTAAATTTCCGTTTTCATCAATTAAAAACTTGTTGAAGTTCCATTTTACTTCGTAATCGCCATGGTTGTTATTGCTTTTTTGACATAACCATTGGTAAACAGGGTGTTGGTTTTTTCCTTTAACGTCAATTTTTTCAGTTAACGGGAAAGTAATACCAAAGTTCTTTTTGCAAAAAGAACCAATCTCTTCTTCACTGCCCGATTCTTGTCCAGCAAACTGGTTACAAGGAAATCCAATCACCACCAATTTGCCTTTATACTTTTCACTTAATTTTTGCAAGCCATCGTATTGTTTTGTATAACCACATGCTGATGCGGTATTAACACATAAAATCTTCTTGCCTTTGTAATCAGCAAAGTTAATGCTACCCTTTCCATCAAGGGTTTTAATTTTTAAGTCGTAAAACGATTTTCCCATAGGTGCATGCACTACGGTCTTAACCCTAAAAATAAAACTGTAAGCTAACATGCCAAGTGCCGCAATTGACGACAGAATTAGTATTTTCTTTTTCATATTCATAAATTCAAAATAGCTTGTTGTACATCCTCCATTTGCCATTGTGGTGTTGATGTTGCGCCACATATACCAATTGTATCCCCTTCGCTAAACCAACTTTTATCTAAATCTTCTTTACAACTTACAAAAAACGTATTCGGGTTTTCCTCCTTACATACGTCATGTAATACCTTGCCATTCGATGATTTTTTGCCAGCCACAAATATCACCTTGTTGTAACGTTTAGCAAACTTTCTTAATTCACCATCGCGGTTACTCACTTGTCGGCATAGTGTGTCATTAAAGTCAACCTCAACACCTTTACTCTCTAATAACCCCTTTAAAGCATAAAGGTTTTTAGTGCTTTTGGTGGTTTGACTAAATAGTTGAACTTTTTTGGGTAAAGCGTATTGCTCTAATTCTTCAAACTTTTCAATTACAATGCCATCTCCGTTTGTCTGACCAATTAATCCGTCAACCTCCGCATGACCATGCTTTCCGTAAATAATAATTTGCTCGTCATCATTATGAGCTTCCCTTATTCGGTTTTGAAGTTTTAAAACTACTGGGCAGCTTGCGTCAACTAGTTCTATATTATTGTCTAATGCCAATTTGTATGTTTCTGGCGGCTCGCCATGTGCACGAATTAAAACGCGTTCGTTGGTTAAGGTTTTTAATGTATCGTGATCTATTATTTTTAAACCCTTTTTTCGCAAACGCTCAACCTCTTCATCATTATGTACAATATCACCAAGGCAGTACAAACTACCCGTTTCGTCTAATATTTCTTCGGCCATGTGAATGGCATAAACCACACCAAAACAAAAGCCCGAGTTGTTGTCTATTTCTACGTTTACATTCATAGCGGAAACAAAATTAACCAATTAAACCACATAATTGTTTGCCCAATGTAAAACGTTTTGGGCAAATAGCTGTTAATCTTACATGGCCAACACAACAGAAGAAAAAGAATTTGAAAGCTACAGCGGTCCCGCATCGTTATCGCCAATACCATTAAGTGTTGGTTCTGTGCCTATTAAGCCAGAGGATAAGGGTAAAATAAGAGCTAATGCCGTTGAAGCTATGCACCATTATGCACAGCAAGAAATGGATATGTTGCGTAAACAAGCGGACTTAATTATGCAGCAAGTTCGAGAAATAGAAGACAGACTAAAAATCTCTGAACAAATCTATCAATCCGAAATGCGATTTACACCTATAGTTAATCAAATCTACCACCTTTACGAAAAGGGCAACCATTTTGCCATTTCGCTAATTGGTCCAAACGAGTGGGGTAGAAGTAAAACAGAACTGAAACATGTAGCAACAATTCGTTTATTGGGCGATCACAGTTGGCATGTAATTAATAAAAATAGTGAAAAATTATAGAGGCTAGTTATCTCTAATAAGCGTAATTGTGCCGTGGTCATTACGTTGGTAACCATTTTTCTTTTTAATGGTTATAATGTAATAATATACACCCTGCGGAATGTCTTCTCCTCCTTGGTTTTTACCATCCCAACACCAGTTAACATTGGTGTTTTCGTAAATTGGAATTCCCCATCTGTTAAATATTAAAATGTGGTATTCGTCACATTTTTGGCTTACTCCAGTAACCCGATAACAGTCGTTTATTCCATCATCATTAGGAGTAAACACATTTGGAATCATTACTTGTTGTCCACTATCCCCATCAATAAAATAAACGTTTTCTGCAGTATCGGCACAAAAAGTTCCCTGATTTAAAATAAGACTAACCCTATAAGTTCCGGTAACAGCATATTGGTGATTTGGACTAAACTCCTCGCTGCTGTCACCATCACCAAAACGCCAAATTAATGGAACGTTTTTCGTGTTGCTTAAATTCCTAAATACAACATCAAGCGAACAACTATCTCGTTGCATTATAAAATCTGCGTAAGCTTGCAAGTTTATATCAATGTTTTTTTCAATCGTATCGCGCACTTTGCATGTATTACTATCTACAACAACCAACCTAATGGTGGATTTTCCAGCTTGTTTAAGGGTATCACCAAACCCTGCATTGGTGTTGTTAACCAATACGTTGTTTAAATACCAATAAAAGTATTTACCGTTGGTACTTATATTTGTTGCACTAAAATAGGCAGGGGCGCAAAGGGCACTATCTGTTAGTAAAAAATCAGCCTTTAACAAATAACTATTTATCTGGTAATCTATAGTTGTACTTGCCGTATCAGCGCAGGGCGTATTTAGGTTAGTAATTAATGTTATAACATAACTGGTATCTTTTGCGTAAATGTGTGTTGGGTTTTTTTGGGTTGATGTTTGTCCATCACCAAAACTCCACAAATAAGTAATAGGACTTTGGCTATTACTTACAGATTGATTGGTGAAAATGACCAAATCAGAACAGCTATCTTTTTTAGCATTAAAACGCGCATCGGATGAAGGATAGGATATAAATGGTTTAACCAATGTATCATACATTACGCATGTAAGTGGGTTATACACCACTAGTTTTAATTCGTAATTTCCACTCTGGGTAATGGTATCAAAAAAGTTTGCATTCACACTATCCACTAACAATTGATTTAAATGCCAATAATTTTTTGTGGAATTAATGCTATTGTTTAATGCATATAGGTAATTGGGTTCGCAAATTGGGTCTGGTGTAACATCAAATTTGGCCAATAAAACCCTATTATTGGTGTCAATTCTAACTTGTTTAGAGGTAATGCGTTGGCAAGGAAAACCCGCATTAGTGGTAAGTGTAACTGTGAACCAGCCAGTATCACCATATTTATGTGTTGGGTTAATTTGGCTTGATAAAACACCATCTCCAAAGTTCCACAAATAAATAACAGTATCGCCAACTTGCGTATTTGTTGTATTTGTAAAACGTACATTGAGCGAGCAGCTATCTAGCTCTTCTGTAAACACTGGATATCGTTCGCTAAGTAATGAAAATGTCCTTTCAATGGTGTCAAAAACCTCACATGTCGTGGTATCACGCGCCACTAATTTAATATGGTAAATTCCTGCATCTGTAATGGTATCAAATCCTATGCTTTGTTTAGACACCAATTGATTATTTACATACCAAAAAAACTGCCGGCCATTTTCGCTATTATTCCTAATCTCGATAATATTAGGTGCGCACCTTAATGTATCTAAAGGCAAAAAAGATGCGTTTAGTTTTTTACCGGTTCGGCTATAATCTAAAATATAAAAAGCCGTATCAGCACATAGGTTTCCGGGGTTAGCTATTAAACTTATATTGTAAAAACCGTTTGTATTGTAAAAGTGAACAGGATTTTGAACCGTGCTTGTGTCTCCATCACCAAAATGCCAAATAAATGGAATCGGTTGTCCGTTGCCTGATGTACTTTGGTTGTACATAAAAACAGTTGGACCGCAACTGTCTTGTTTTACCGTAATTTTTGCCGAAGCCGCGTTTTGAACACTAAACGTTTTAATCATGGAATCTACCAAATTACATGCTAACGTGTTTTGAACCTTTAGTTTAACCGTGTAGGTTCCCAAAATATTAAACGAGTCCGTTAAATTAATGCTGCTATCAACCAATACATCATTTATGAACCAATAGTTTTTCGTTGCGTTATGCGAGTTATTAATAAACTGCATACGTTTATTACCGCATCCGTTTCTAGGCTCAATTTTAAAATCTGCAGTAAGAACGTTTCCTTGTCTAAAATCAAATTTAAAAGTCGCGTTGCTGCACCTTGGGCTTTTATTTGTTGGTGAGTAACTTCCTGGCGTTGTTGGAAATGTCCCATATATGCCATCATTACAACTGGCACAAACCGATTGGTACATGATTCCCCTTTTATCAAACCGACTTGTTCCTCCATCTACGTGATCGGCACCAAATAATTCGCCAAAAAAGGTAGCGTAGTTTAGGCTATCTGCATTAGGGCTAAGTACAAATAAATAAAAGTCGCTGCCGTCAGTAGTAGCTTGAAATGCATTAGCCGAAAATGGCATGCCGTTGGTGCTACTTGCAAAGCCTGTTGGGTTTAAAGTCCTATATCTAGATTGAAAGTTAACAACTCCCGCCCAAACAGAGCAATAAATTCTGCCGCAAACATCAACCATAAAAGCACTTGGTGCTAAGGCATTATTGGGTATTCCGTTTCCTATTTGTGTAGAGAATATTACATTACTCAAGTCAGGCGAAAATTTGCTTATAAACAAGCCGCCTCGGCTATTGTAATAGGTACCCGGTGTAACCAAAACGCTGTCGTAGGTTTGGCCCATTATAAGTACGTTTTGGGATTGGTCTAACTTAATAAAATGAGCCTGATCGTAGCTTGTGCTGCCCCAATAACGCATGCCTAAAACAGAAGTAAAAGAGCTGTTTAACTTCACTATAAAAGCATCGCTTATTCCACCGCGATAACCTGGTCCGCTTGAAGGCGAAAACCCTATACTTTGTGTACCACCAGCAACGGCAACGTCTCCATTCGGATAAACATCTAAAGAGTATAGTGCGTCATGTTATTCTCTGCCTAAGTACGTGCAGTTTTTCACCATGGTAAGAGCAGCATCTAATTTAAAAACTACCCCATCTTGTAAACTATTTTTAGTGGGTTGAATAGCACCTAAACTAATAGGTATGTTGTTTGATGTTGTTGATGAAACCAAAACCACATCACCAGTTGGTGTAAGCTGTATTTCGCCCCTAAACTCATCAGAGTAATTCATGCGTAAGGAGTCGGCAATGTTAATGCCATCAATTCCATTACCGCCTAGGTATGTACTGCCAACTAAAGAACCACCACTTGCAGTAAATCGGGTAACAGTAATATCAAACGAATCTGATTTTGTTCGGTATGCTCCGTTGGCACTTACTGGAAAGTTAGAAGATAGCGTTACACCTAAAACCAAAAGCTGCTCGTTTGCATCGGCAACTAAACTCAAGGGATAATCATTTTTGTTGCCACCTAAATAGGTGGCATACATTAAAGCTGTGCCATCGTTATTATATTTACTAATGGCAATATCACATGGAAACCCGCTTTGAGGCCAGCTTCCTGAACCTCCTCCCCATATGGTTTGAAACGCTCCGCTGGTTGTTGGGTATCGTCCGTTTGGAAAATCAGTGGCATTGCGTGCAATGCCTGCTGTATATAAATTACCGCTATTGTCGTAGGTCGCAGTATGGCCAAAGTTATCAACGCTGCTGCCACTATATGTGCTGAAAACAAGTTCAGGATCTATCGTTAAGTTATAACTTGGATTATAATCGCCTAATACAAAAGAAACAACCTCGTTTTTTAGCTTAAAGTCACATACTATTTCTTGTTTAACTCCATTTATAATTTGATATGCATAAGGTTTGGTTTCTATAAATTCGTTTATACTGGTTTTTATTATCAGGTTACCATTTTGTAGTTTAATTTTATTTGCGCCTGTATAGCGCATTTTTATTTGTTGGGTTGATGTTCTAGGCGAGATGTTAAAATCGTACTTTAATCCACCATTTTTATTGGTATAAACATGCATAGAAATACCCGGATAAATTTGAGAATAGATTAATTTGGCATATGATGGCACTTCACCTTTCCAAAAATCAGGGTTGTTTCCGTTAAAAAAGTTATAGTAATGCGGCAAAGCGTTTTGACCAATAATTTCACTTTTCAGTCCGTTTTCAAACTCTAGCCTTACCGCATGTCGGTTTATTGTCTGTGGTTTAAATAGGTGTGGGTTTAAGGTATGGCTAAAATAATTTGCCACGTCTTGTTCTTTTTCAAAAAAGTATTGAAAGGCATTAGGCTCTATAAAAACTTGCGCGCCTTTTAGGTTTATTAGGTATTGCGATGCGTTAACCCACTGCCCTTTATTGGCTATAAACCCAGTGTTTGGTTTTGGCACAGGTTTTTCATCGTGCGGAAAGGCCCGTGTATGGAGCAGCAATGCCCAAAGCAATAAAACACTGTACAAAAAAATATTTTTTAACAAAACAACTGATAAGAAGTGGTGTGCTAAGTTAGATAAATAAAGCATTATTTGCGTTGCATAAAGATTTTTTTAACTTTTTACAATGTCCTTGCAACCTTGGGCATCTATTATTCATCTTAAAAAGCAACTGGTAAAAACGTGGACAAACAAAGCGAGCATGAGCTTATACAGGAATGTTTGAAGGGCAACAGGTTAGCGCAAAAAGGATTGTACGAAACCTATTCAAAAACCATGTATGGTGTTTGCTTGCGTTATAGCAGCAATGCTGATGAAGCGAAAGATATTTTGCAAGATGGATTTGTAAAAGTATTTACCAAAATGGGGCAGTTTAGTTTTGCTGGTTCTTTTGAAGGGTGGATGAAACGGATTTTTGTAAATACTGCATTAGAGTTTTATCGAGTTAATAAAATTCACATGTACCACAGTGATGTTGATACTGCTTACAACCAAGCTCATAACGACTTTACAGTGGAACGCATGAGTTGCAATGAAATATTAATAGCCATTAACGGTTTGCCACCGGGTTATAGGGCGGTACTAAATCTTTTTATTGTAGAAGGTTATAGCCATGCAGAAATTAGTGAAATGTTGGGCATAAGCGAAGGTACTTCAAAGTCTCAGCTAAGTAGGGCTAGGGTGCAGCTTCAAGAAGCACTCGAAAAAACTAAAAAGAAAAGATAATTAAATGAGTAATAAAATAAACATTGATGATTTGCTTAAGCAGGAGATGGGGAATTTATCTCCAGAGCCCCCTGCTGATATGTGGCAAAGCATCAGCAATCAATTGTCGTATGTTGAATTGTCACCTTCAAAAGCGTCATCTGCTAAAACCATTGCAGGCGTTTCACTAAAGTCCGCCTTAATTACATTGGCTAGTTTGGCTGTTACTTCGGTTGCGTATATTTTTTTATTATCAAACCCAACCCCTCCTAAAGCATTAGAAAACAATTCATTAAAAGCAGACGAGTTGTTAGCCTCACCCTCTAAATTAATTCAGAATCAATCAACCCCAAAAATTCAGGAACTGCAACCGCCAACTCCCAAACAAAATTCCATTAAAAACGGGATTATTGTTAATAGCGATATTACTGACGAAATAGTAGCAACTGATTACCCTGCCTCAGTTTCTAGCCCAATAAACGAAATTATTAATTTAGACAAAGGAGCTCAAATTAACGATCAACAAAATGTTGTAGAAAATAACACTGAAAAAATACAGGAAGAAATGAGTGAAACGCAGACCAACTCTTTAAACCAAAAAACAACTATTGATGAGTTTTTAAAACCTAATATACCTAATGTTTTTACTCCGAATAATGATGGTTATAATGATGAATTTGTGATAACAATTGAAAACGAATTGTTGTACGACTTAAAAATTACAGATGCTAAGGGCAATGTGGTTTTTGAAAGCAGAGACAAAAACAAGCACTGGAACGGCATTAATCAAAGGAATGGCGAAGCTTGCGAACCGGGTGTTTATGTATTGGCTTTTGGGTATCAATTAAAGGGCATGAGCGAGCCCAAAGTGGAGAAGGGGTTAATACTCCTAAAATTATAGTTTGAAATATTAAATTTTATTATATATGTTAGCGTATTATTATCAATTAAAAATTAAACCCAATAAGCCAAATGATATTGGTTTATTGCGGCTAACAAAACATCAACCAAGTACAATGAGAAAACAAGTACTAAAATTCTATTTGTTGCTATTGCTTTCGCTGATAGGCTTTAAGTCTGTGCAGGCACAGTCGTTAGCGCTAGCACTATCTTCACCAACTATTTGTTTGGGCGATCAGCTTAGTATTGATGCAGCACTTACAGGTCTTCCTGCAGGTGTTACCGCAACAAACTGTACGTTTGATTATAACAACGATGGTACAGTAGAATCAACCATACCGAACGGTGGTCCTAATTATACTACCCAATATCTTTACGCTACACCGGGTAACTATATTATTAAGGTAGAAGTGAACCTAAGTAATGGAGGAAAGGTTTCACAAACAATACCAATTATTGTGTATCGTTTGCCTATTCCTTCTGCAACAGTTAATGGCCAAGCTATTCAGTGTTTTAGAGGCAATTTGGTTACGTTAACAAATACCTCAATAAAAACAGATAACCGTATTTATCGTACGCAAATTATTTGGGGTGACGGTAATGTAGATAATTTCCCATTTCCAGTATTGGGGCAAAATTATTCCCATTCATACAATACGAACGGTCAATTTAATATAACTGTAAAAGCGATTGACAGTGTAGGATGTTCAGCCGATACCTTTTATACAGGCATGCTTGTCATTAAAGCAAACATTACGCCTTCATTTTCGGTGTTAGGCCCTCCAGGTTGTTTTTGCTCTCCTTTTATGCTTGAAAACACCACTACTCAGGTACCTTTTAACCAAGTTAATAGTTACACTTGGGATTTTGGTGATGGACAAACATTTACCCGCAGCAGGCCATGGAATTTGCCAATAGACTCATTAAATTATGATACCATTTGGCACAACTACTGTAAAAATGGAACATTTTTACCTGCTTTAACCATAGAGGATATTACCGGCTGTATAGATAGTTTCCGATATACAGTGGCTATGACCGCCAACAAACCTAGAAATATTGTTGTTAGCTTAAATCCTAAGCCATATCTTTCTTTGCCAGATACTGTATTGGGTTTAAGGCGTGATTCTGTTTGTTTTGATAAGGAAGGCTTGAGCACATTAACTTTTGTGCAAATACCAAATTCAGAAATTAGTGTAGGTAACGGAGAGGTTTTGTGGAATTTTGGAGATCCACCGTCAATGCAACAAAACTTTAATAACAATTCTTGGAATCCACCGCACACCTTTGTAAGGGGTTTAGGTGCATACAATGTTAACTTGTTGGTTTGGCCGCTTCGTCCTAACCCTTCTTGTAGAAAAGATACCACCATTGTTGTGGAGGTGTTGGGTCCAAGAGCTAGGATTGAAGATCCGCAAAACCAGATAACATTAAATCCAACAGAGCAAAACCAATGTAATCCGCTTGGCGATTATTATAGAATTGTAAACTTTGTTAATACTGCTCAATATTATAAATCAGATCATGTATTCAGGCGTTGGGATTTTGGCGATGATGCAGCACCTCAATGTACTTCTTATTTGGTACCAAAGACAGGATTTCCGTTGCCAGGTGGTTGGGTTAATTCTCAAGACCAATACGACAACAGCGATGGTTATTGGCGTCAAGGAGGAAAGGTGTTTGAAGGCAAGCGTTTAGACTGTCGTTACTCTGCTGATACTCTTCCTTTGCACCGCTACACCAGTTGGGATGTAATTTACAGGTGGTACCGTTATGGTCACGATTTCATGCCATGGAATCCAAATCAGTATTCAAAAAACCCTGCCGATACTCTACCAACTGCCAATCCTAAAAAGATATTAGTACATCCAGCCGACACCCAATTTTGGAATAAGCCAGTGTATTTAAATCCAGCAACAGGTGTTTGGAGTTTAACACAAGGAAGTGGACCCGCCCCTTATGGCTTGTGGCCAAGGATAGACACTGTAAATACTTTCGATGCGAATGGACAACCTAATCCACAAGACTTAAGGAAATACAACCGCTTCACATTGCAAAATGGTGCACCAGATCCTGTTTCGGGTTTCTGGGGTAATACCAAACGCGGTGGGTATGGCTTTTTCCCAAAAGGATTTGTTGTTGACCCAAGCACGGATACCATGGAAGCTAAGTATACGGGTATTGATGGGGTCTTTTATCGCCACAACTATGAGGCCATGGTAGATCCATCAAGAACATTATACCGCTATTTATTTGATAAAGCAGTACAAAAATGTTACACCGTTGAGCAGTTTTTAAAAGATACATTTAATAATGTGGGTAACAAAACACACATTGTTGTAAATGATTTTAGCAAGCTAGATTCTTTAGATTGTAATGATGATGACCAAGTACAATTAAAATTAATGCGCCCTGATGCAACAGGTTTAGGCATGAGAGGCAAAGAGTGCCCCGGCAGTTTTTCTAGTCCGGATAATGCAGGGATTAATTTTATGTTGGGAGCAGTAGATAATAATTTAGGTCAATATCCAGGTATAAGCCCAGATTGCGGTGCCTCTTGGATTCGTATGAATTTAGATTCTATGGCTGATAGAAGGGACCAAACCCCTTGCGCCTTGGACGGTTTTATTAACTATACAGGGGCAACTGGTCCAGCACCTCAAGCTGGTGGTACTTTTTCTAATACACCAGGTGGATTAACCTATCCTCCATTTTCTCTAAACCCAGATTACAATCAGTTTTTTATGCCGCCTAATAGATGGAATGCTCCAGGGGGAACAAACTTCTGGTATCATTATGGAACAAATACAAACCCATTAGAAGTTTCCCCAATTAGTGGTGTTACATTTATTCCTCCAGCAAATCCAACAGGTGATATTACTATCGGTTTAATTATTGGTACAGGTGATCCTAACAACCCATGTATTTCGGATACTGTTTGGTACCATAACTTTTTAAATATTACCGATTTGGATGGGCGTTTTTATGTTGATCCAGTTTACGCTCCAATTACCAACATACCAACCAACGGTGCGTGTAAATACTATTGCAAAAACGACATGATTAACTTTGTATACTTAGATAGTGTTCAGTCGTTTATACATAGCAGTACCATTGATTGGGGTGACAACTCTGTTACCGTTGATAGTTTTTATTACAGCCCTAAACCAGGTTTAAATGATGGCTATTTTGTTAATGGTTTCCGCAGGGTACGTTACAATTACTATTTTGGTGTATGTGGCGAAAAAAATATTGGTGATTTAATAGACAGCTTGCCTTTCCCTAATGGTTTACCAGGTGCAAATGTAACTCCAAGGTATATCGATAACTACACCATGCGCATTTATAATGCTACCAGCAATCCTAATGGTGCATTGTATTATATAGGCAAAGTTGTTACTAACGATTCTACTATTTGGGAAGAATGCGGTAAGCGTTTTACGGTGGCTGATAAGGACACTATTGCTAGGTTTTATAGAAGTGAAATACTTGATCTTGCAAAAATGTTATTGCCTGTTACACACAAATATTGGTCAAGTTCTTACGAAGCGGATTGTAAACGAAGCGGCTCTACTCCAAGAGCTGTTCGCCACCAATTGCTAAGTACCAAAGAGTGTAAAAAACAAACTGTAGATAATAAACTTTTGGTTCGTGGTGTAATTGATTCAGTAATGACACGCGATGCTAAAGGAAATTTTGACGATGTGTTCTGTAAAAACGAGCCAGTTCATTTTTATGATTCTATTCGTTATTACCGCAATGATTGTTCTTTATCTGATCCAATATTTAACC
>CALPIR020000018.1 GCA_943323675.2 Chitinophaga pinensis
ATGGTAAACTCATTATGTAAAAACCAATTGTACTCTTCATGGTTTTTAGGAATTGCTGGTGTTAGTATTACCAATACATTGTTTTTGTTAAACCCAAAGTTTGCCAACTCGCTTCCTAAATCTTTATAATGAACTTCAATACCCTCTTTAACTAACGATTTTGTTAATTCAGTTTCGGTTTTGTCGTATCCCATTACAGGTATATTTTGGGTATTAAAATATCTGGCAATGGCACTCATGCCTATTCCACCAATGCCCAAAAAATATACTTGTTTTATGTCTTTAAAGTTCATTTGTTATTTCTTAACGTTCTTCAATTACACGTAATATTTCTGTAACAATTCTATCAGCTGCATCTGGCATAGAAAATGTTGCAATGTTGTTTTTTAGTTGTACTTGTTTGGCTTCATTTTTTACGAGAGCAATACATTCGTCAACTAAAATTTGCTTGGCATCACTATCCTTAATAAGTATCGCAGCTTCACGTTCAACCAATGCCATTGCATTTTTGGTTTGATGGTCTTCGGCTACATTAGGCGATGGAACCAATATTACAGGCTTTTTAACTTGTGCCAATTCAGCTATACTTAATGCACCTGCTCTTGAAATTACCACATCGGCAATGGCATATGCCAAATTCATTTCATAAATAAACTGTTGTACATTTACTCCTGTTTGACTTACATGATTTGCTTCAGCAAAGTTTTTACCTGTTTGCCATAAAAGCTGCACATTGTTTTCACTAAATTTATTCAGGTTTTTTAGCATGCTTTCGTTAATTGTTCTTGCACCTAAACTACCCCCTATTACTAAAACTGTTTTTAAGTTGGGCGATAAATTAAAATGTGTAAAAGCTTCTGCACGTAATCCATCTACTTGCATTAAATCCTGGCGAATAGGGTTACCTGTTTTTACCAATTTCCTTTCAGGAAAAAACTTGTTCATGTTATCGTAAGCCACACATATTGTATCAACCCTGTTTTTTAAAATCTTATTGGTTATGCCTGCATAAGAATTTTGTTCGTGTATAACAGTTGGTAATTTCTTGATGGTAGCAGCATAAAGCATAGCCCCACTAGCATAGCCTCCAAATCCAATAGCCACATCGGGTTTAAACTCTTTAATTATGGATAAACTTTTTATAACACTACTTATTACTTTAAACGGGAACAGTAAATTTTTAGGACTTAAACTGCGTTGAAATCCACTGATCCATAAACCTATAATTTTGTAACCTGCTTTCGGAACTTTTTCCATTTCCATGCGGTCTTCTGCACCAACAAATAAAATTTCTACATGAGGTAATTTACGTTGTAAACCTTGAGCAACTGCAACAGCAGGATAGATGTGACCACCTGTTCCGCCTCCGCTTATTACCACTTTATATTTTTTATTTACATCTATCATAACTCTTGCTTTTGTATGGTAGTTTGGGTTGAATCCATATTTAGCTCTTCTTTACCTTCAGGCTCATCTTGCTCTATGTATCTGCTCACACTCATAATTACACCAAAAGCAACAGACGTTAATAATATGGATGTTCCTCCTTTGCTTATTAAGGGTAATGTTAATCCAGTTACAGGAAATAAGTTAACCGCAACAGCCATGTTTATTAATGCTTGAAGTACTAACGAGAAACTTAATCCAACTGCAATTAATGCTCCAAATGCTTTAGGGCTGCGTAATACAATTCGTATGGCTCTGTATAAAAAAAACATATACAACATCAACATAATTAAGGCTCCAATTAAACCGTATTCCTCTGCAATTATTGCGTAAATAAAATCAGAGTAAGCCTCTGGTAAAAAATTTCTTTCTATACTATTACCTGGTAATTTTCCAAAAATTCCTCCAGTAGCAATGGCTATTTTAGCATGATCGTTTTGGTAAGTTTTATCTACATCTATTTCGTTTTTACCAAACGACTCTACACGGTTTTTCCAAGTGAGCATCCTGCCTTTTAAGGCACTTTCAGGTGCAACAAATAGCAATGTAAAAAACAATATGCCAGCAACCATAACTACTCCTGTAATGAGTGCAAGGTGTTTTATCTTTACTCTGCCAATAAATAATATTAAGAAGCAAGTAGCAAATAAGACCATTGCTGTGCTTAAGTTTTCGGGAGCTATAAGTATACAAATAGCTGTAATATGACCAAGTATGGGTAAGAAAGTTTTTTTAAAATCATCAATGGTATCTTGCTTTCTTGCTAGCTCTCTTGTAACAAACATCACTATAGCTAGTTTAGCAAAATCTGAAGCTTGAAATGTTACCCCAAACAAATTAATCCATCTACGTGCACCATTAATTTCAATGCCAAAAATTAAGGTGTATATTAATAAGGGGTAAGTAATCCAAATAGCAAGTTTTGATAAGCTGATGAAGTATTTATAATGAATAGAGTGAACAACGAACATGATGAAAAATCCACCGGCTAAAAGTCCCGCTTGTTGGAATAGATAGATTTCTACCGCACCACCATTTTTTTTATATGCGAGCGCACCTGTGCTACTGTATATGGCCAATAATCCCCAAAATGAGAGGATAAATATGACCATCCACATGAACATATCACCGCGTGGACGAATTTTTTCCCAAGTAGTCATTCTAAATTATTTTGTTAATCAATTATAAATCGCGAACAGCTTTTTTAAATTGACGACCTCTGTCTTCATAATTTTTAAATAAATCAAATGATGCACATGCAGGTGAAAGCAATACAGCTTCTCCTTTTTTGGCCATTTGTTTAGCCACATGTACCGCTTCACTCATGCTGGTTGTATTGATAATCATATCTACATCTGCACCAAATGCTTCATGTAATTTTCTGTTATCTAAACCTAAGCAAACAATAATGCGTACCTTTTCTTTAACCATTTCTTTTAGTAAAGAATAGTCGTTCCCTTTATCAACTCCACCAGCAATCCAAACAGTAGGCTTTTCCATACTCTCTAACGCGTACCAAGTTGAGTTAACGTTGGTTGCTTTAGAGTCGTTAATGTACTCAATACCTCCGCTTGTGGTTACACTCTCTAAACGGTGTTCTACATGTTGGAAACTGATTAAACTCTCGCGGATTGACTCCTTGCGAATGTTTAGTACTTGGCCAATAATAGCGGCAGCCATTGAATTGTAGGCATTGTGGCGACCTTTTAGTGCTAGTTCATTAATATACATAGTAAATGGATTTAGATTTTCTGTTGTAATGTTTGATATAATTTGACCGTTTTGTACATGCGCTCCAATGGCCAAATCTTTATCATAGGCAAATGGAATTTGTTTGGCATTGATGATGTGTTTACTGATGTTATTCATAGTAAGCTCATCTTCGGCACAATAAATAAATACGTCTTTATCTGTTTGATTTTGTGTGATGCGAAACTTTGCATCAACATAGTTTTGTAAGTTATATTGGTAACGGTCTAAGTGATCAGCAGTAATATTGCACAACACCGATATATCAGCTTTAAAGTTGTACATGTTATCTAATTGAAAACTGCTTATTTCCAAAACAAGATATTGGTAATCGCGCTCCGTTAATAAGCGCGCCAAGCTTATGCCAATATTTCCACCTACAGCTACATCTAAACCAGCATTTTTCAATAAATGGTATACCAATTTTGTTGTAGTTGTTTTGCCATTGGTTCCGGTAATACCAATTATTTTTGCTTTAGTATACCTAGCAGCAAATTCTAATTCGTTAATAATGGCAATTCCTTTTTGTCTTGCTTCAATTAATAAACTATTATCATCAGGTATTCCTGGACTTTTAATAATTTCATCAGCATTTAAAATCAATTCGGTTGTATGATGGCCTTCTTCAAATGATACACCAATAGTGTTCAACTCTTGTTTAAAGTTGTCAGGAATTAGGCCCTTGTCAGAAACGAACACATCAAACCCTTGCTTTTTAGCAAGCATTGCTGCGCCTGTTCCACTTTCGCCACTACCTAATATTACTATTCGTTTCATCATTGTAGTACTATCTAACTTTTAAAGTAATTACTGTGATGATGGCCAATAGAATGCCTATGATCCAAAAACGTGTTACAATTTTTGCTTCGTGGTAACCATCTTTTTGGTAATGATGATGCAATGGGGACATTTTAAACAACCTATGTTCGCGGGCATACTCAATACCATGTTTACTTTTTTGGTATTTGAAATAATATACTTGAAGTATTACAGATAAATTTTCGATTAAAAATATTCCGCATAAAATTGGAATCAATAATTCTTTACGAATCATTAAACTAAATGATGCAATAATTCCACCTAATGCTAAGCTTCCTGTATCACCCATAAAAACTTGAGCAGGGTAGCTGTTATACCATAAAAATCCTACGCATGCCCCCACAAAAGCTCCAGCAAATATTACCATTTCGCCCAAGTTTGGTATGTACATAATATTAAGGTATTTACTAAACACCATATTCCCCGATACGTATGCTAGTATTCCTAGAGTTACACCTATAATTGCTGAGGTCCCTGCGGCTAAACCATCAATACCATCAGTAATATTTGCACCATTAGAAACCGCTGTTATGATGAAAATAACAACAAGTAGGTATATCAAAAAATTGTAGTCTTTGTAGCTTTCTCCTACAAATTTTAGTAAGTCTGCATAATCAAAATAGGCAGATTTTAAAAACGGTATTGTTGTAGTAGTAGAGTGTATATCTTCTGCCAACATCATTTGGTTATCAACTATAGTTGGCTGCAGGTTATGTTCTTGAATAAATGTTGTTGTTACCTCGCTTGGGTGATAAAAGTTTCTTGTTTTAACATGATTGTTGTAATAAAGGGTAGTGGCTACAATTACACCCAATCCAACCTGTCCTAATACCTTAAATTTACCTGCAAGTCCTTCCTTGTTTTTCTTAAATACTTTAATGTAATCATCTAAAAATCCTACTAAGCCTAACCATACGGTTGAAATGAGCATAAGTATGATGTACACATTTGATAAACGCGCAAATAATAATGTTGGTAGTAATATTGCACCAAGAATAATCAACCCGCCCATGGTGGGTGTGCCTTGTTTTTGACTTTCGCCTGCTAACCCCAAGTTGCGAACGGTTTCTGCTACTTGCAGGTTACGCAACATGTTAATTAACCTGCGGCCAAAAACTGTAGTTATAATTAACGACAAGATGATTGCCAAAGCTGCCCTGAATGAAATGTATTGAAACATTCCTGCTCCAGGAAAGTCAAAATGTTTATCTAAGTAGTCGAATAAGTAGTATAACATATATTTTATCTCATTAATTCAAATAATTCGAGTACGGTTTCTTTGTCATCAAAATGATGCTTAATGCCTTTTATTTCTTGATAATCTTCGTGGCCCTTACCGGCTATTAAAATGATGTCACCTTTATTTGCCGATGCAACTGCTGCTTTAATTGCTTCCTTTCTATCTCCTATACGAAGTGTTTTTTTATAATGCAATGGTTTAACTCCTTTTTGCATTTCATCAAGAATGGTTTCTGGATTTTCGTTACGTGGGTTATCACTTGTAAAAATTACTTTGGTACTATATTCAGATGCTATATCTGCCATAATAGGACGTTTAGTAGTATCTCTGTTGCCACCGCATCCAACAACAGTTATCAATTGTTCGTTTTGCGTACGTATTTCATTAATCGTATCTAAAATATTTTTAAGTGCATCAGGGGTGTGTGCATAATCTATAATTGCAATTACACCCTCATTACTTCTAACGTATTCAAATCGTCCTTTTACAGCTTCAATGTTGCTTAGGTGTTTTATTATCTCAAGCTTCTCTTTTCCTAGTAAGAAGGCTGTACCGTATACTGCTAAAATATTATACGCATTAAAGTTCCCAACTAACCTAAACCAAGCTTCTTGTTCATCAATATTTAAAAGCATGCCTGTAAAATCGCTTTCTATAATTTTGGCTTTAAAATCTGCCATCGATTTTAGGCTATAAGTATAACGTGTAGCTTGGGTGTTTTGTAGCATGACCAAACCATTTTTATCGTCTTTATTTGTTAGTGCAAAGGCATCATCATTTACATCATCAAATAATTTTTTCTTGGCATTTATATAG
This sequence comes from Chitinophaga pinensis, assembly GCA_943323675.2. Classification (GTDB taxonomy): domain Bacteria; phylum Bacteroidota; class Bacteroidia; order UKL13-3; family UKL13-3; genus UBA6183. Next base: position 6,071 of record CALPIR020000018.1, read on the forward strand.
TTAGCAAATGTGCCATGATAATCTAAATGATCGTGGGTAATATTTGTAAAAACAGTGCCTGTAAAGTGTAATCCTTTTATTCTGTTTTGATCAATTGCATGTGAGCTGGCTTCCATAAAAGCATATTCACAACCTTGCTCAACCATATGCGCCAATAGCTCATTTATTCTTATGCTATCTGGAGTTGTATGTGTTGACGGAATTATTGTTTCATTTATTTGATTTTGTACTGTAGAAAGTAATCCTACATTATGACCGAAAGAGCGAAACAAATTGAATAATAAAGTAGCTACTGTGGTTTTACCGTTGGTTCCTGTTATGGCGGTTATCTTAATTTTTTCTGATGGATGGTTATAAAATCCACCAGCCATTAATCCCATAACTTCGCTTGTGTTATTTACTTTAATGTAGGTTACAGCATCGTTTATTATTGCTGGTAAATTTTCGCAAACAATTGCTAAAACTCCTTTTTCTACAACATCATTTATGTATTTGTGTCCATCAACTTGAGTACCTGCTATGGCAAAAAATACGGAGCCATCAACAACCTGACGAGAGTCGTAGGTTAAGTGTTGTACTATTATCCCTGTATTGCCAATTACTTGAACATTAGGGATGGCTTGTATTAGTTGTTGTAGGGTTTTCATTTACTATTAACCTAATTTGATTATTACTTTAGTTCCTTTTGTAAGTGTTGTTCCTGCTGGTATTGATTGCACCTTTACTTTTCCATAACCTTCTGCTTGTACTTGTAATCCATTATTTTCAAGTAAATAAATAGCATCTTTTAAACCCATTCCCACAACGTCAGGCATCATGTTCTTATTGATATTACGTGGCGTTATTTTGGCTTTGTTATTTAATATTGTTGCTTGTGCCCATTCACTTCCGTTTTCTTCTATCGAATCACTACGTTTAATTTCTTTTCCTAGGGTGTTTAATGCGGTTTGTAATTGTTGATTATGTGCACCTTTTATTATTGTTGGATTGGGATTTGTTTGATTTAAAACCAGTTTAATATCACCGTGTAAGTTGTGGCTATTGGCATAAACTTTATCGGCAATTTCTTTAAATACTGGACCTGCAACTGCACCACCATAATAGGTGCCTTTACTAGGTGCATTTACCATAACTATACAAGTGTACTGAGGGTTATTTGCAGGAAAGTAACCACAAAACGAAGCACGATAAATAGCTTGACCGTATCCTTTTCTTCCATCGGCTACTAGCGCTGTTCCTGTTTTGCCACCTATGCTGTAATTTGGATTTTTAAGTTTGCTACCTGTTCCTCTTTCAATTACACCTTCCATCATTATACGTAAGTTTTTTATGGTTTCAGGTGATGCTATTCGCTCTTCTATTACTTCTGTTCTATACTCCTTTATTATTTTTCCAGTATTGGTGATTCTTTTTACAAAAAGCGGCTTTACCATTTTACCATTATTGGCAACTGCATTATAAAATGTTAACATCTGTAATGGCGTAACCTTTATTTCATAGCCAATACTACTCCATGGTAATGTTGTTCCATACCAATCTTTATCTTTAGGGTGTTTGATGCGAGGTTTACCTTCGCCTGTAATTTGTAGCCCTAATGGATTGGTGAAATGTAATTTTTCTAAATGGTTGTAAAACTGTACTGGATTACTCTTGTAATTCTGATATATGGCTTTTGATATGGCTACGTTTGATGAAATTTCGAATGCATGTTGGAATGTTACCACACCATGTCCACCTTTTTCACTGTCATACATTACCGCGTTTTCGAAGTATCTTTTTTCACCATTTTCAGTATCAAATAGATCGGTCATTTTAACTTTCTTATCTTCTAATAAAGCCAATGAACTGGCCAACTTAAATGTTGATCCTGGTTCCAAACTTTCGCCCACTGCGTAGTTGTATTTTTCACTGTATTTACCTTCCGATACACGAGTAAGGTTAGCAATAGCTCTTATTTCACCTGTACTTACTTCCATTAATACCGCTGTTCCCCACTCAGCATCATTTGCCACCAAGGTGCGCATTAATGCATGGGTAGCTACATCTTGTATGTTTACATCAATGGTGGTGTGAATGTCGTTTCCGTTACGTGCTTCTATTTGTTCTTCATCATTAACTGGTATCCAAGTTCCTCCAGCAATACGCTGCATAACGCGCTTACCTTCTTTACCACTTAAATCTTTATTAAATGCGCCTTCTATCCCTACGGGTTGAATACCCGACATGTTGTAACCTATTGTTCTTTCTGCTAAATATTCGAAAGGTTTTTCCCTTTTGTTTTTTTCTTCTATAGTTAAACCACCTACGTATTTATTGTATTTGCTTAATCTGAAAATTGGAAATTCTTTCACCGCTTTCATTTCAGGATAGCTTACTTTTCGTTTAAGTAAGTAGTAGCGATCTTTACGTTTTTTTACACTTGTTAAAATTCTTTTGTATTCGGCTTTGCTTCTGTCTTTAAATAATTGAGACAACATGAGTGCTAACGAATCAACATTGTTTTCAAAAACATCACCCTTTGTAAATCCTGGAGCTTTTCCATCTAAACGTAAATCATAAATAGGTAATGATGTTGCCAATAAACTTCCATCTATGGCAAAAATGCTACCGCGCGAAGGTTCTATGGTTTGAATGGTGGTACTTAAGTTTTCGCTTAAATCAATCCAATGTTGACGTTCTTTAAATTGTATTTTAAACAGAAAAGCGATAATAGCAGCTGCAAATACACACATAAAAGCAAATGCGGTATAAGTACGTATTAATATAACTTTTCTATTGTTGGTTGCCACTACTTGTTTTATTTTTAGTTTTTATTGGTTTGATTTTTATTATTTTTATCCTCACTCATTCACTTTATATCTTGTATCTTCTCTTTTAATACGTTATTTTAATCGGTGGTGATATCAGTTCTTTTATCCCAAGGGTATCTAATTTTTTTGCTACTGTTGATTGTTTACTTTCACTCATCAACTCGCTTAAAATGGTGATGTACTCTGAGCGTAACTCTTTTATTTCTTTGTTCAGGGTGTCTGTTTTTCTGATAATTCGCTCTGTTGTGTGCACATTGTATATATGTATTAACAGAAACACCATAATAAACAGGGCGAATGGAATTTGTCTAGCCATCCACTCTTTCGAAATATTAAAATCAAAGTCGGCCATTTTTTGCATGGCGCTAGTCAGCTTCGAAGCTTCCTTTGGCTTCTCTTCCTGAACTATCTCTTCTTGTTCGTCTTCCGTTTCTGTTATAATTCTGTTTGCCATGTTTATAATGGTTTCACTTATTTATTTAATAGGGTTTCTTTCTGCAATTCTTAGTTTAGCGCTTCTTGATCTGGTGTTTTCCTCTAACTCATTAGCCGAAGCAGTACTGGCTTTTTTACTCAAAGCACTAAACGGTTTGATCGGATTGCCGTAAAAATCCTTTTCTAATTCACCCTTAAAATTACCGCTGTTTATATAGTTCTTTACCAATCTGTCTTCTAAACTATGGTAGCTCATAACTACTAACCGCCCCCCAGGTTTAATTACATCAGCACATTGGCTTAGTAAACTTTTTAATACTTCCAGTTCCCTATTTACTTCAATGCGTAATGCCTGAAACACCTGGCTCCAGAACTTATAATCTTTAAACTTAGGAGCAAATGGATTGAGTATGCCTTTTAAATCGGCAACACTTTGTATGTTTTTACCTTGTCTACCTAATATGATTTGCTTGGCCATACTACGTGCTTGGTTTAATTCACCATAGTAATAAAAGGCATCTGCCATTTCAGACTCGATTGCAGTATTTAAAAAATCTGCTGCACTTTTACCTGAGGTTCTGTCCATGCGCATGTCCAATACTGCATCATCAAAACGGTAACTAAAACCTCGCTCATCCACATCAAATTGGTGTGATGAAACGCCTAAATCGGCTAATAAGCCATCAACGGGTAATAAATTTTGGTATTGAATATGATTTTTAATGAACTCGAAATTCTGATCAATAAAAATTAATCGATCATCATTGGGTAAGTTGCGTTTGGCGTCTTCGTCTTGGTCAAATGCAATTAAAATACCTTTTGGGCCCAAGCGATCTAAAATAGCCCTGCTATGTCCGCCACCACCAAAAGTTACATCAACATAAACACCATCTGGTTTTATATTTAATCCATCAAGGCAAGCTTGTAACATCACCGGAACATGATACCCTATATTACTCATCGTTCCTCCTTTCGCGTTTACTCATCACCTCTTCGGCTAATGCGCTAAAGTCTTCTGGTTCGTTATCTAACATCTGTTGGTAAGCAACCTTACCCCACAGCTCTATTTTATTTCCATATGCCAATAACACCACTTCGTTTGATGTTATTCCCGCATACTCTAACATGTTTTTAGGCACCAATAAACGACTTGCACTATCCATTTCTAATTGGCTTGCACCACGTAAGAAGTAGCGCTTAAACTCACGTTCCTTTTTAATGTAATCACTTAGTTTATTAATTTCTGTAGCAATGGTATCCCATTCGTTACGCGGATATAATACGCAGCATTTTTCAAATCCACGATTAATAAAAAAGGTGTCTTTAGCTGCTTCTGGCAACTGTTTTTTAAGGGCAGCAGGTACTATTAACCTCCCCTTGGCATCCAGTTTACATTCATATTCTCCGTGTAGCTGCGACAAAATTTTCTTTTTTAAGACAGCGCTAAACTAAATCAAAAAATCCACTTTTCTCCACTTTCCCCCACTTTTGTGGAAAAGTTATCTTAATTTCTTACTTCTCATCAAATGTTTAACTACGTAATTATCTGTAAAATAATTATTTATGATTTGTGGCGGGAAGTGGGTTGATTTTTGTTTTTTCAGGGGCGTTTTTGCCAATTCACCCAAAATATAGTTTTAGTGAAATGCGACATTGGCGATTTGGGATTGAATGCTAAATATTAATTTTAGCTTTGATAAGTATTAGAAATGAAAAAAATTACAGCGATATCTATTCATTGGATGAACTATTTTTTGATGGTGCTGCTAGCCATCATGCCACTTGTTTACAATGATTCGGGAGTAGATCCTAATTTAATTCCACGACTCGCTTTAATGAGTCTGTATGTTCTTACGGCCTCAATTAATTTATTTATTTGGCACAAAAACCTTCAAACAAATTACCATGTATTGGTTTTGATGCCATTTGCTTTACTTGCTGCGGTATACTGGTACTCGGTATTAAATGCCACCAATCAAACCGAAGCAGTTTTTGTTGCTACCAAAATTTCACTTTATACCGCTGTTGTTGTTGCAACCTATTTTCTTTATGCTAATCGTATAATACATTTTAAATACATAGTGTATGGTATGGTAATGGCTTGTGTGGTTTCCGTCATATTGGTTTTAAAAGATGTGTATATATTACATAAGCTACATGTTATTTTATGGGAAAGTGATAACGTATATAAAATCAATGCAACATTTGGCCATAAAAATTTACTGTCGTCATACCTGCTTTTTACCATACCATTTTTGGTAATTGCCATAAAAAATCAACCCCCAAAAACGATAAAGGTATTTTTGGGGTTAATTATATTATTGGTAATTATATTATTGCTGTTACTGCAAACCCGTGCTGCTTTATTGGCACTGGTAATTGGTGTTATTTTTTATGCAATTGTTTTATTTAAAACGCATACCAAAAAAAGGCTAACCAATAAGTTGTTATGGCCTGTTTTACTTTTGCTAGGCATGCTGTTTTTTATAGGAAGCATTTACCTTCTTAGAGATAAGTTTTCTGTAATTACACGTACCGAAAGTTTTAAAGAGCGTGCTGCTTTATGGCAAAATAGTTGGGAGATGTTTAAAGAATTCCCAATGGGTGTTGGTGCTGGAAATTGGCAAATCATGCTACCTAAATATGGTGTACAGCATTTTTATGATTTTAACTACCGCGTAACAGAAGGGTTAACCACATTTCAACGACCACACAACGATTTTTTATGGGTGATTTGCGAAACGGGTTTCGTGGGTGGAATAACGTATATTATTATGTTTGTTTTGCTACTGATTACCCTTTTTAAAATTAAACCTCAAGATACTTTTTTTGACACCAACATACTCGCAGCTTTTGTTGTGAGCTACATGGTAGTGGCTTTGTTTGATTTTCCTTTAGAACGCGCTGAACATAGTTTTATCCTTTTTCTTGTTGCTGCAATTGTATTTGCTAGTGCACAATACGGTAAAATACGGGTTGTGCCTACCAGGTTAATTTTTGTGGGACTGGTTTTTGTTGCCATAATTAATTTATACGTTTTAAAGTTGCGTTGGAGCAGTGAATTGCAATTGCACAAAATGTATAAAGCCCATCAAACTCAAAATTGGAATGCATTAATAAATACTTCTATTAAAGCCCATAACAAGTGTTTAAATATGGATTATTTTTCTATTCCTGTAAGTTGGTATACGGGAGTGGCATACTTTAGTTTGGGTGATATACCAATGGCTAAAAAATACTTCGAAGTGGCCTACCAAACTAATCCATACCAAATACACGTATTAAATAATTTGGGTGTTTGTTACACCAAAGAACAAAATTACCAAAAGGGTTTGCCATTGCTTGAGCAAGCTCATTTGATATCACCTACTTTTTCTGATGGCATTAGCACATTGGCTGGTGCATACTATAATGTGGGAAGATATAAAGATGCATGGCGTGTAATTTCATTGTTTAAATATGATGAGCAAAACATTCAATACATCACTTTCGCAAACGCAATTGTAAAGGCCTATTTAAATGAAGAAAAAAATAAACTTAATGCAACGCAACAACAACGTATAAACGAATTGTTACAACACGATGAGTTGATTAAACAAAAGTTGAAAGGCGCTTATAATAAACCCATTAACTATTTTTATCAGTAGGATTTAAGCCTTTTTATACTAATTTCGTATTAACCAAACCCAACACACATGAAAACAATTATTACTATTTTTGCTTTTTTCGTGATGACTGTTTTTGCTTTTGCACAAACACCAACCATTACCAATATTACGCCAAATCAAGGTCAGCGTGGACAAACCCTAAACCTTCAAATTACTGGAACCCAAACCACTTTTGCACAGGGGTCAAATGTTACAGTTACACTATTTAATGCAGCTACTGTAATCAGGTCAAATACAGTTGCCGTATTAAGCAACACCAGCTTAATTGCTAATATCACAATTCCGCTAAATGCCAATTATCAATTATGTGATGTGGCAGTATCTGGAATAAATATCCCTTTTGTATCTAAGCGATCAGGATTTACGGTTGTTAATGCTTCGGGTAAAATACCTAAAATAAAAAGCTACACACCCGAGACTGCAATACTTGGTCAAACATTAGACTTAACCATTACAGGCGATGGAACTAATTTTACACAGGCAACACAAGTGCAAGCTTCTTTTTATACGCAGGCATCAAATATTATTGTAAACAATGTTAATGTAATAAATGATACCACTTTGGTTACCAACATTACTGTTGGGCCCACGTTAAATACAGGCTATTATCCCTTTTATATTGATGTTGCACAAGAGGGTAAGTTATATGGTCCTGGTTTAGGTTTATTGGTATATCAGGGTTGGGGCGCCCCGCAAATAGTGGCTGTTAGTCCTAACGCTATGGCGCTAGGCGAAACACTAAATCTAACTATAACAGGAGTTAATGTTAATTTTACACAAGCATCAGGCACATATATTCCTTTGTTTTTTAATGGAGCAACCCAACTTGCGGGAAGTAATACAACAGTACTTGCTCCTAACTTAATGCGAACAACATTAAGTATACCCAATAACTTAAACTTAGTTGGTAGTTACGATTTGTTGTTGCAAGAATTACCCTCTGGTGGCTCTCTTACCTTGCAAAATGCCTTAAGCATTGGTGTTACAACAGGTGTTCAAAAAGAATCCTTAAAATCGGCTTATCACATATATCCAAATCCTGCTCATGATGAGTTATTTATTGACACCAAAAGAGCAATTGTATCCTTTGGTTTAATGAACAGCACTGGACATTTTGTAGCTGTTAAGCAAGATGATTTGGAGGTGCAAACAAACGGTTACCGCCTATCTACTCAAAAATATGGTTTATCTCCAGGTATTTATTTTTTACGGGTACAAACAGATGAAGGATACATCTACCATAAAATATTGATTAACTAACAAAAAGGCTTGCAATGCAGGCCTTTTTTAATTGTGCAGCTTAACAACCTTTTGCCTATTTTCGCTGACTTTCATTTTATTCGATGAGTATACAAGTAGAGAAACTTACCAAAATTTACGGAACGCAACGTGCGCTTGACGAAATTTCGTTCGAGGCCAAGCAAGGTGAAATATTGGGTTTTTTAGGTCCGAACGGTGCCGGTAAATCAACCACCATGAAAATTTTAACGGGATACATTCCACAAACAAGCGGTATAGCCAAAGTTTGTGGTTTTGATGTATCAACACAAACCATGGAGGTAAAAAAACACATTGGTTATTTGCCAGAGTTAAATCCGCTATACACTGATATGTTTGTGAAAGAATACCTCATGTTTAGTGCCGAAGTACAAGGGTTAGGTAAAAACGCTAAAAAACAGGTTGATGAGATGATTGATCGAGTTGGTTTAAGCCTAGAGTGTAAAAAGAAAATTGGGCAATTAAGCAAAGGCTACAAACAACGTGTTGGGCTTGCACAAGCCATGTTACATAATCCTAAAGTACTAATATTGGATGAGCCAACATCAGGTTTAGATCCCAATCAAGTAGTAGAAATTCGCGAGTTGATTAAAGAAATAGGAAGAGATAAAACCGTTCTGTTATCAACGCACATTATGCAAGAGGTAGAGAGCATGTGTAACCGTGTAATTATTATTAACCACGGCAAAATAGTTGCTGATGATAAGATCTCTGCCTTACAGCAACAAAGCAAAAACGAGTTAACTATTGTTGTTGAGTTTAAACAGGAAGTTGATGACTTGGCTTTAAAAAATATTGAAGGTGTAACAGCTGTAAAACTAAAAGGTAAAAAGTATTTATTAAAATGTTCGATTGATGTACGCGAGCATGTTTCTACCTTATCATCAAAACAAGGATGGATTTTGTTATCAATGAGTTTGGAAGAAGACTCATTAGAATCTGTTTTCCAAAAGTTGACCAATAAATAATCGCTTACATGTTTACAATACTTAAAAAAGAAATTAGGTCTTTCCTTAGCTCGCTAATTGCTTACGTGGTTATTACTGTGTTTTTAATTGCCATTGGATTATTTATGTGGGTACTGCCGGAGTACAATATTTTTGATATGGGTTACGCCAATATGGATACCTTATTTGGTATGGCACCATGGGTATTTATATTTTTAATATCGGCTATTACCATGCGTAGTTTTAGCGAAGAAAAAAAGAGCGGTACCATAGAGATCATCACCACAAAACCCTTAACCGATACACAAATTATTTTAGGTAAATATTTTGCCGGAGTGGTTTTGGTGTTGTTTTCACTTATACCTACCCTGTTGTATTTTTATACCGTTTACCAATTGGGTGCACCAAAAGGTAATATTGATGTGGGTGCAACCTGGGGTTCATACATTGGTTTGTTTTTTTTAGCAAGCAGTTTTGTGGCCATTGGTATTTTTGCATCGGCCATTACCGATAATCAAATTGTATCGTTTATAGTTAGCATGTTTTTGTGCTACTGTTTTTATGCTTTGTTTGATATGTTGGCCAATTTTAATTTGCTCGGAACATATGATAGCCTTGTAGCATCTTTGGGTATTAAAGCACATTACGACTCAATGAGCCGTGGTGTATTGGATAGCCGTGATGTGTTATACTTTTTAAGTGTAATCACTGCATTTTTATGGTCTACCAAAACCATATTTGGTTCACGTAAGTGGTAATTAAAGTATTGTAATTTTTTGATATAAACGCTAAGCGTTACACATGAAAAAAAGAAATTTTAAACTTCAATCGTTAACAGAGTTAGGTTTAGTATTAGGCTTACTTATTTTGTTAAACCTCATTTTAACCAATTACTTTTTTAGGATTGATTTAACTTCCGAAAACCGTTATTCGTTATCGGAAAGCAGTAAGAAATTATCAGCTAAGGTTGATGAGGTGTTGTTTGTTAAAGTGTACCTTGAGGGAGATTTTCCTGCAGGTTTCAAACGGTTGCGTCAATCAACCAAAGAAATGTTGGACGAATTTTCTGCATACACAAACGGTAAAATGCAATACGAATTTATTGACCCGTTCGAAAATGCTGATGCTAAAAAAGCCAATGATATTTTAAGAGAGTTAGGCGAAAAGGGTTTGCAACCTACCAACGTGCAAATTAAAAAGGATGATGAATCAACCCAAAAGCTAATTGTACCTGGTGCTATATTTTATTACAAAGGAAAAGAGTATCCCGTAAATTTATTAAAAGCACAATTTGGTCAAGGTCCCGAGGAAGTGATTAACGAATCGATTGAATTAATGGAGTACGAAATTGCAAACGTGCTCAGAAAATGTGTTGAAACCAAAGTAAAACAAGTTGCTTTTATTGATGATCATGGCGAGTTAGGGCGTTGGGATGTGGCAGATGCCTCGCAAGAGTTAAAAGAGTTTTATGCTGTAACCCGTATTCCATTGGCCTTGCAAACACCGCAAAGTTTAATGAAAAACGATGCGTTAATTATTGCCAAACCTACCACACAGTTTAGCGAGTACGAAAAGTTTTTGTTAGACCAATTTGTGATGCATGGCGGTAAAATTTTATGGCTATTAGAATCGCAAATTGCCGACATGGATAGCATGGGCAGAAATGCCATGTTTATGACGGGTAGTTATGATTTAAACGTAGATGACATGTTGTTTAAATGGGGTGTACGCGTTAACCCCAATATGGTTCAAGATTTACAATGTAATGCCATACCTATTTTAAGCACATTGCGTAATGGTACCCCGCAACAAAAGTTGTTGCCTTGGATGTTTTTTCCTGTAGCAGCCCCATCGCAGCAAAATCCACACATTATTGTAAAAGGAATTGATCCCGTGTTTTTTCAATTTGCAAGTAGTATTGATACCACATCAAACAAAGACATTAAGAAAACCATTCTGTTAACTTCATCACCGTACTCGCGCACTGTTGGTGCTCCTGTTAAGGTTGATTTAAATATGGCCCGCACACAACCCGATCCAAATATGTTTACCACTGGAAATGCTCCGTTGGCTGTATTGCTTGAAGGTAAGTTTAATTCTTTGTTTCAATATAGGCCAGGTGCCAAAACCGATGCGTTGCCTTATAAACCATTTATTGAAAATGGTAAAATGATAGTAGTTGCTGATGGTGATGTGATACGCAACCAACGCAAAGAAAGTACTGGAGAAATTTTTCCATTGGGCTACGATAGGTATACCAACCAACAATTTGGCAACAAACGGTTTTTATTAAACTGTATGGATTATTTGTGTGATGACAGTGGAATAATTGAAGTACGCGCTAAAGAAATAAAATTGCGCTTATTGGATAAAGGCAAACTAAAAACTGAACGTTTAAAATGGCAGTTGGTAAACTTGTTTATACCTATTGCCATTATGTTGATTTTTGGATTGATAAATAAAATGATTCGTAAACGTAAATACACGTTGTAATATTAAGTAGTTTAAAGCATGAGCAAACAGATTAAAATATTATTGGTATTAATTGTAGCTGCTGCAGCAGTTTATTTTTTAGTGGTACGTAAGCCTTGGAAATCATACACAGGTAATGGTACTGATTTTGCTATTGCAGACACGGGAACCATTACAAAAATATTTTTGGCTGATCCGCGAGGTGGTAAAGTATTACTTACCAAACAAGCAGACGGATCTTGGTTGGTAGATAACAACGTTGCTGCCGATTTAACCAAGATTAACCTGCTGATGCAAACCATGCACGACATTAAAATGCGTAATCCGCTTGGAACAAACGAATTTAATACGGTAATAAAAGAGCTAACCGCTGCAGGTATTAAAGTGGAGTTTTATGAGGGTAATGATTTATTAAAAACCATTTATGTTGGGCAAATGACCTTGGATCAATCGGGCACATTTATGCTGATAGATGGAGCTGAATCTCCTTTTGTTACCCATATTCCTGGTTTTGTGGGATACTTAACACCACGTTTTCCAACTAACCCTGTTAAGTGGAAAAGCAAATTAATATTTGATACCAAGTTGGATGAGTTGGCAAAAGTTACCATTAATTATCCCTTAACTCCAGCCGAATCTTTTAGTTTAGATAACACGGCTGCAACTCCTGTTTTAAAAGATGCTGCGGGCAATGTAGTGCAAGCTGATGCCAATTTTTTAAAATATTATGCAGGTAGTTTTACGCAATTATTTGCCGAGGCTTATGATGATAACTTTACTGCAGCACAGC
>CALPIR020000019.1 GCA_943323675.2 Chitinophaga pinensis
AATTTTAATCCTAAAACCAATGCTCCTTATGACGATCCTTTCAATGCCTATCATTATGACACCATAAACTATTGGAGAGATGGATCAGTTGATATAAACGAGTATTATCCAAATGGAGATTTCGTTGAAAAGGTGAAATACTATTTTGGAGACGGAGACTCTGCTATGTGGACTAGCCCTGTGCACAAATACAAACAAGCAGGCGAATACACAATAACCATGCTTAGCCGCGACAAAAATGGTTGCTGGGATACTGCATTCTGTAAACTAATTGTAACAGAGCCTAATGCTATTCCCGTAATTAAGCCTGGTGTTTACAATTGTGGAAGTCCTGTTACGTTCTTCGATCGTTCAAATATGACTCCTATTCCAGGATACACGTACAATAAGTTTGACAGCATCCGCTTTGTGCCAAATCCAGCAACAGGGGAGCTTGTAAACAGAAATTATTGGTTCTTCGGTGAGCGTAAAACAGATACCTTGCGTTTTGATGCGCAGTATATTGATACGCCTGTATGGAATTACCGCGGAAATGGCGCATTTAGAATTAAATTGGTTGTTGAGTCTGCTCAAGGTTGTAGAGACACAGCATTTGTTAATCTTAACATCAGAGGTCCTAGACCGGGATTCAAAGTATTAACAGATACGGTTGGTTGTGCACCATTTACAATTAAAGTAGTAAACCTTGCTGATGTTGAGGGTGCAGAAAGCCCTACTGATAAGCCAACAAAACGTACTGACATACTTTGGGGTGATGCTAATAATCAAACCTCTGTGAGTTTAAGCCAGTATGATACTCTAACGTTTACCTACAACGACTCGGGTACCTATTACATTGTAGCTAGAAGTGATGATAATAATCCGCAATCAGAGACTAATGGATGTAGGATAGTATTTTACCCTGATACCGTTGATGGAATAAATGCACCTGTTCGCATTACAGTGAAAAAATCTTATCCCGCTGAAATTAGTTTAGATAAGCAAGTTGTTTGTGTAGACCAACCGTTTACCATAACCAATAAGTCGGATACGATTAGCTATACTGAGTTTAAATACGAAATGATTAATGAAGATGGAAATGTGTTTGTTGATTCAATCATTAAAACCAATTTAGACAATAAGTTTACGTATACATTCCCTGATACGGGTAATTATAGTGTAAGGCTCTTCCCAACTAAAATTGCACCAGGCTTGCCTAATTGTAAGTTGTTTGATACAGCGTTTGTTCGTGTAGTACGTCCTTTTGCAAGTTTCACTATCGATTCTGCGGCAAACTCGCCTAAGTTTGGCTTGAGAAACACATCGGTCTCATCTAGCGAATACACTTGGACTGCTTCTAAAAATGGTAGCATCATTAGCCAAGTTGACAAAGTTGAATCAGACAGAGATTGGAATTTTGACTTTGGAACGGATACAGGTGATGTTGTAATTTGTTTACAAGCATTTACCCCAGACCCGGCTAAGCCTGTTTGTATGGATAGTGTTTGTCAAACTATTTCTTATCGTTTTGTGATAGAACTAGAGATTTACAACGTATTTACTCCTACTCCAAAAGACGGAAACAATGATGTGTTTAACATCAAGATTCAAGGCCAAAAATTATATGACTTGGTAATTTATAACCGTTGGGGAACCAAAGTTTTTGAAAGCACTGAAGCCACTTACGATTGGAATGGTACAAACATGAATGATGGAAGTGAATGTCCTGAAGGAACCTATTTCTATGTGTTTAAGTACGAATTATTGAATGGTAAAAAGGAAACAGTTAACGGTACAATAACTTTAATTAGAGAATAAAAGTAATTCTATATTTTTTAAAAGAAGGCCCGCATGCGGGCCTTCTTTTGTTTACAGCCTTATTTTATTAGTTTTGCACGTTACCTTATAACACACAAAAAAATGAGAATTGCTGTTGTAGGTGCTACCGGGTTGGTGGGCACTGTAATGCTTAGGTTACTGGCCGAAAGAAGCTTTCCTGTTACAGAATTAATCCCTGTTGCTTCTGAAAAATCTGTGGGCAAAGAAATTAGCTTTAATGGTAACTTATACAAAATACATAGCATGCAGCAGGCCATTGATAAAAAACCGCATATAGCGCTATTCTCTGCAGGTGGAAGCGTATCCTTACAGTGGGCTGAAGCCTTTGCTCATGTTGGTACATTTGTTATCGATAATTCATCTGCGTGGCGTATGCACGCGGATAAAAAACTTATAGTTCCTGAGATAAATGCACATACAATTACTGAAAGCGACAAGGTAATTGCCAATCCCAATTGTTCAACTATTCAAATGGTTTTGGCGCTGTATCCACTTCATGTAAAATACGGCATTAATCGTATTGTTGTATCAACCTACCAAAGTATTACAGGAACAGGTGTAAAGGCCATAAAGCAAATGGAAAACGAACGTCAAGGAATTAAAGGAGAGATGGCTTATGCGCATCAAATAGACAAAAATTGTATTCCACAAATTGATGTGTTTTTAGAGAATGGTTACACCAAAGAAGAAATGAAAATGGTGAACGAAACTAAAAAAATTATTCATGATGATAGCATACATATTACCGCTACGTGTGTGCGTGTTCCTGTGATAGGCGGACATAGTGAGAGTGTAAACGTTGAGTTTAAGCAGGACTTTGATTTGGATGAAGTAAGAAGGTTGCTTTCAACTACAAAAGGAATTATTGTTAAAGACGATATTGGTAAAGAAGTTTACCCAATGCCGTTAATTGATGCACATGAAAGAGATGAAGTTTATGTTGGAAGAATTAGAAGAGATGAATCTCAGGCAAACACACTAAACATGTGGATTGTTGCAGATAATTTGCGAAAGGGTGCAGCAACTAATGCGATTCAAATTGCAGAGTATTTAGTTGATAAAAATCTTATTAAGGCGTAAGTAACAACATGGGCAATCAACCTACCTTTACCAAGGCTCAGTTAGCGCTCCGAAACGGGCAAGATAAGGATGAAGTATGGGTTGCTTACAGGGGTGTAATTTATGATGTAACCAAAAGTAGATTATGGCGAAATGGCAAACATTATGAACATTGGGCGGGCCAGGATTTAACAAGTGAATTAAAAGATGCACCACACAGCAAATCTGTTTTTGATAAGTTTGATATTGTAGGATATTTAGAAAAATAATACATGAGTACAAAAGCATTTAGCTTTGATAGCTACATTTTAAAAGGGATTACACATAACGTGTATATTGATTTGTTAAAAGATCTATTGTCTGAGGGTAAGACAACGGGGCTAAATCAAGATGATGGATTAATCGAATATGCAAAGCTGAATATTCAACGTATGGAGCGTATTTATAAAACGGTTTCCATTAACGATGATCTTGCCAACAAAGTAAAAGCCATTACTGAAAAACAAACTTGGATATGCATTACCGAAGGATGGTGTGGCGATGCTGCACAAAGTATACCGTTGTTTGAAAGACTAGCCGAACTAAATGACAACATTAGTTTTAAAATAGTTTTACGTGACGAAAACTTGGATTTGATGGACAGAAACCTGACCAATGGAGGAAGGGCAATACCGATTGTTATTGCAATACAAAACGATCAAGAATTATGGAAATGGGGTCCTCGGCCCAAGTCATTGCAAGCTATTGTAGATGAGTTTAAACAAAATCCAACGGTTACATATGAAGAATTAAAGACCCAGCTTCATACTTGGTATTCAAAAAATAAAACAGCTGAGCAGCAAAACGAGTTAATTACATTGATAAAGTAAATAAAAAAGCCCTGAAATGGGCTTTTTTATTTTCATTTAACTCACATTACAAATCAATTCATGCTTGCCACAAATTTTTATATCTAAGAACCCAATTAGAATTACTTTTAGGGTTCTTAGTTAACCCCAAATAATTAGTCAGATCCTAGGTTAGAATTTTAACCACATAAGCGAAATCAAAAAAAGATTAATTGGTCTTATAATAAGATTGTGTTCGATAAATGTATAATGAAATCAACACAAATAAGCTGATGTATTTAAAAAATTTTAGACATTGATTTCAAGTAATTAGGTGATTGATTATAATAGCCGGTTTTACGCATTCTAAAATGTAAAATAAGAGTTTAGTACGAGCGGGTTATTATTTGGTAATTAATTCCATTGCTCTAGCAGTAAATAGAGAAGAGTATTGGGGTTTGAAATTAAAGAATAACTGAAGCAACGCAAGGCAACTTAAGTGTACAAATTGATAAACGTTTACAAGCAGAATAGTTAACAGCAGCCGAGTTGATTTTAAAATAGTGACAAGCTAACTGTTTGTTAAATAAACATTAAAGTGCAATCATTTCTGATAAAATGGCTAAAGAATAAAACCCTTTACAATGTATATGATGTACACATTTAAAAACGGTTTGGGGATAACGTTTTATTTATGTTCATTTACTTGCAAGCATGAAAACGCTGAAAACTTTATTTGCAGCCTTAGCCCTTACCCCTTGTTTATTTGCCCAAGACATAGCGGGTATTTCGCTACTTGAACACAACCAAAGTCATCCAGAAGAAGATGAAGTGGTGGAGGTGTCAACTCAAGAAAAACATTTTTCCAATTTACGCCAACTTACTTTTGGAGGTGATAATGCTGAAGCTTACTTCAGTTTTGATGGAAAAAAACTATCCTTTCAAAGCAACAATCCCGCTTGGGGCTTAAAGTGTGACCAAATTTTTTGGATGGACATTGAGGAAGCTGCGGATAACCGGATCTATCAACCCTTAAATGTAAGTAACCTACTGGGTCGAACTACCTGTAGTTACTACATGCCCGATAACAAACGTATTATTTATGCATCTACTTTTAAGGCTAGCAGCGAGTGTCCACCTGCCCCAGAAACAAGCGGACGTTACTTGTGGTCTATAGACCCCAACTACGATATTTTTATAGGAGATGAAAAAGGAAAAGTATTAAAGCAGTTAACCGAAACAATTGGTTATGATGCCGAATCTGTAGTATCACCTAAAGGAGATAAAATATTATTTACTTCAACCCGTGATGGAGATTTGGATTTGTACATCATGGATATTAATGGTAAAAACATTAAACGCTTAACAAATACGTTAGGCTACGATGGTGGTGCATTTTTTTCCCCAGATGGAAATACAATTGTCTTTAGAGCGAGTCGTCCGCAAGGCACAGATACTATAGATTACAAAAGTTTACTTGCAAAGGGTTTGGTGGCGCCAACTAATATGGAAATATTTACCATGAATGTAGATGGCAGCAACCAAAAACAAATAACAAAACTAGGCAAAGCCAATTGGGCCCCATTTTATCATCCCAGTGGCAATAGAATCATTTTTTCATCAAATCACCACAGCGATAAAGGTTACGATTTTCAACTTTTTATGGTAAATACCGATGGAACGGGGTTGGAGCAAATAACATTTGAAAGTAAGTTTAATGCTTTTCCTATGTTTTCTCCAGATGGTAAAAAGTTGGTTTTTTCATCAAATAGAAATAACGGTGGAACTCGCGATACCAATGTATTTATTGCCGATTGGGTAGAGTAGTTGCAAATAAATCTTGTGCATTCTTTTTAAAGCACAAAAGCATAAATAAGGGATAAAATTAAGTATTCTTATTTCTGCATTTCTTTATTTTATAGCAGCCACATGATTTATACAACTAATGCGGATTGTTCGGATTAGCTTCGCCCAATACTGCATAATTTGGGATAAAGGTTAGGCTTTTGGGCATTTTTTAACTAAGTTCGTACCACTCAAAATGACTAAACGCTGGTTACCAAAAGAAGAACCCTCAAAAGATATCGTTGAAAACCTTTCATCGGCTATCAACGTAAATAAAACGCTTTCAGGTGTTTTGGCCCAAAGGGGTATAGTTACTTTTGATGCCGCTAAAAAGTTTTTTCGACCACAATACGCTGATTTACATGATCCTTTTATTATGCTTGGCATGGATAAAGGCATAATTAGAATAGAACAGGCTATTGCAGCCAATGAGAAAATTTTAATTTATGGCGATTATGATGTGGATGGAACAACTTCTGTTGCAATTGTTTACGCTTTCTTATTGGCCCGCTATCCGCATGTAGATTTCTATATTCCAGATAGGTATATTGAGGGTTATGGCATTTCATTTAAAGGGATTGATTGGGCTTCAGAAAACAACTTCTCGTTAATTATTGCCTTAGATTGTGGGATAAAATCTGTTGATCGTGTGGCTTACGCTAAAGAAAAAGGTGTTGATTTTATTATTTGTGATCACCATTTACCAGGCGAGGTAATTCCCGATGCAGTAGCTATCCTTAATCCAAAACAATTAAATTGCCCCTATCCTTTTAAAGAGCTTTCGGGCTGTGGCATAGGGTTTAAGTTAATACAAGCATACGCGATTAAACACAATATTCCGTTTATTGAAGTTGAACAATATATAGATTTAGTGGCCATCAGTATTTCGGCAGATTTAGTTCCAATTTTGGATGAAAACCGCATACTGGTTCATCATGGCTTACGTAAGTTAAAATCAAACCCCAATAAAGGCTTAAGTGCCCTTTTAGATACTTATGCTGTAAAGCCAGAATATAGCGTGAGTGATGTGGTGTTTTTTATTGGGCCGCGCATTAATGCAGCAGGGCGTATTGCCGATGCAAAAGATTCGGTTCGATTAATGACATCAAACGATTATGCCACGGCAAAAGAAATTGCAGAGTTGGTTAATCAACACAACACTGAACGTAGGCTATTTGACAGCGATATTACCTTACAGGCTTTTGAAATGATTAAGCATGACGAACAATTTGCCGACCGCAAATCAACGGTATTGTTTAATAACGCATGGCACAAAGGTGTTATTGGTATTGTAGCCTCACGTTTAATAGAAAAATTTTATCGCCCAACTATCATTTTAACCGAAAGTAACGGACTTGCAACAGGTAGCGCGCGTTCGGTAGAAGGTTTTGATTTATACAGTGCCATTGAAGAGTGCAGCGATTTATTAGAACAATATGGAGGCCATACACATGCTGCTGGTTTAACCTTAAAGTTAGAAAACGTAAAACCATTTGCCGAAAAATTTGAACGCATTGTTTCATCCAATATAGTTGAGCGCAGCTTAACTCCCGAAATTGAATACGATGCAGAAATACCACTTCGTTCAATCTCTCCAAAGTTTTTTAATGTATTAAAACAGTTTTCCCCATTTGGCCCTGGAAATCAAAGTCCAATGTTTATGAGTAAAAATGTTTGGGAAGTTGGCGATGTAATGATAGTGGGAAACAACCACTTAAAAATGAGTATTACCCAAGAAGATGGTGGACGTATTTTTAAAGCCATTGCATTTGGCTTGGGCGAACATTATGAAAAAGTGTCTCAAGGTATATCGTTTGATATTTGTTACACTGTAGAAGAAAACCACTTTAATGGGCACGTTAACCTCCAATTAAACATTAAAGACATTTTGTTTAGAAGCTAATTCAATTTGCTTGCTTTTCTATTCCTCTCCACCTAGCATAGCCGAAAGTAATTTGTATGCACCTTCTGTAACAACATCTTTATTGCTTAAATCTATGTTTGATGTAAAGGCTGTAAAACCATTTTCCTCTCCAAGTTTCTCTACCTCAACACGGGTAAAAGTATAACTGTCGTTTAGTTTTTTACTTAATAAAAACACATACGACTTACCTTCAAAATCAACAAAAGCATTGTTTGATAACGTATTGCTCGTATTAGATCTTACATCAATATAAGCAGTTAAATACATACCTGGTAAAAGGTCCTTGTCTTCCTTGTTTAAATGACAATGTACGCGTACAGTTCTGTCTTCGCTAATTTCTCGGCCAATTAAATGCACCTTAGCAAAACGTTCTTGGTTTTCGTTGGCCAAAGTAAATGCCACTTTCTGCCCAATTTTTATATTATGAATGTCTTTCTCAAACACACTAATTTCGGCATGTAAATGCTCTGTATCTACAATTTCAAATAAAACCGTATTGGCTGTTACAAAAGCACCAATGTTTACATTTACCTTGGTTACGTAACCGTTAATTGGCGAAGTAAGTGCTACCGCTTTCTGTATAGTTCCTTTCTCTAGTTTAACTACATCAATGTGTATTAATTCCAATTTAGCACGTAAACCATTAACACGGGCTTGCATTACCTCAAAATCTGTTTTTGCTTTTTGCAATGTTTTTTTGCTGTTTACCTCTTCTTTTGCAAGTTCCTGTTGCCTATCAAGTTCATTTTTTAGGTATGTAAGTGTACTCTTGTTTTCTAAATAATCTTGTTGCAACTGAATATAATCTGGGTGTTCCATTTGTGCAATTACCTCGCCATTGTGCACGTGCATTCCTTGTAACAAAGAGGTTGTTTTTAAAAAACCACCGTAGGGTGCAGATATACTTACCAAGTTTTGTGGTGGCACATCCAATTTGCCATTGGCTTTAATTTTTTGGTTGATATTTTGGTTAATGGATTTTGCTAACACAATACCTGCATTTTTAAATTGTGTTGATGTTAAAACAACCTTCTCTTCCGCAGTGCTATCTGATGATTTATCGTTAACCTTGGTTTGGTCTTTACTACCGCATGCCAAAATAAAAAAAAGTGTTGCAGCTATAAGTGTGATTTTATATTTTATATTTTTCATTTTATTATTTTTCATTTTTTCCAGCTAAAAACTGGAGTTTAAAAATGGAGATGTTATGGGTTTTTACTGCAAGCCAATAATCTTGTTTAATTATAGTAGCATTGCGTGTGGCATTTAAATATTCGGTGTAACTGATATCGCCTTGTTTGTATGCTTTTTGTGCTTGATTAAGCACTAGTTCTGCGTTTGGTAAAGCGCTATTTATATAATAATCTAAATTGTTTTTAGCGCGCTTATATTCAGCAACAGCAGTTTTGTGTTCATTGTTTAAGCCTATTTCGTATTGTTGGTAGTATTGTTGAGAAATGCGCGATTGTATATTTGCGGCCTTTATTCTAGATGCATTTGGAAAATACCAAAGCGGAATGTTTAAACCCAATAAAAAACCTTGAAAACGGTTGCTAGAATTGGCAATGCTGGCATCATTATAATTTGAAGACCCAATTAAGGTTTGGTTAAAATAACCCACTTTAAAATCGGGTAAGGTTTTATTTAACTCCACATTTTTTTGTTGTTTGGCTATGTTTATTTGCTGCTGCATATAAGCCAACATGGGGTTGTTTTTTATTTGGGTTGAATCAATATTTAATTCCAGTAGTACAGGCTTTAATTCGGATTCTTTTAATGTTATGGAATTGCTTGTGTTTAACAAAGCCATGATTTGAAACATACTTGCATCTGTTTCTAGTTGGTTTTGTCTAAGCTGGTTTTGGGCCTCCATAAAATGCATTTGTGCAGTAGATTTTTCCAGTAAAGTGGCTTCGCCTGCATCATACCTTAATTTTGCTGCACGAGCAAATGTTTGATATAGGCTGTCCGTTTTTTGAAGCAAAGCTTGCTGCGCATATAAATATTGTAGGTGTGTATAGGTTTGCCGTACTTCAAAAGCTAAATTGTTTTTTACATGTTGCAGTTGATGTTCCCCAGCTTTTATTTGGTTATGTCCCAATTTATTTTGAGCAATAAATAAAGTTGGAAACGGAATTATTTGAGTAACAGTAAGGTTATTGTCGTTTTTATAAAAGCTGTTGTACTGCCCTTGCATGTATGTAAAATCTGTTTTGGGCAACTCGGTAGCAGTGCGCTTAAGGGTTTTCTGGTATGTTATGTTTGTTTCATTTGCAGCAACGCCAGCATTGTTAACTAAAGCTTTTTGAACGGCCTCTTGCATGCTTAAAACTTGTGTTGACTGAGCATATGTACTTAATCCCAATACTAAAAACAAAGGAATAAATACAGCCAATCTTTTACTTTTTAAATAAGTTCTTTTTTCAAATAACAAATACAGCACAGGTAAAATAAACAAGGTTAAAAAGGTAGCAGAAACCAAACCACCAATAACAACTGTTGCTAGAGGTTTTTGGACCTCGGCACCACTACCATGAGAAAGTGCCATTGGTAAAAAGCCTAATGACGCTACCAATGCTGTCATTAACACAGGGCGTAATCTGCTTGATGCTCCACGCAAGATAATTTCTAGTGGATTTTTGGTTTCATTTAGTTTAAGGTGATTAAACTCTCCAATCAATACAATACCATTTAATACTGCCACACCAAACAATGCAATAAAACCGATACCTGCCGAAATACTAAAGGGCATATCGCGCATCCATAAAGCAGCAATGCCTCCAATGGTACTTAATGGTATAGCAGTAAAAATTAGTGTAGCTTGCTTAAACGAGTGGAATGTAAAAAACAGCAGCATAAAAATAAGTAACAAAGCAATTGGAACAGCAACAATCAATCGATTACGCGCCTCTTCTAAGTTTTTAAATGCACCACCGTAAGTTGAATAGTAGCCCGGCTCAAACTTAATTTCCTTTTCAATTGATTTTTTGAGATCATCGACAACAGTCTGAATATCGCTGTTACGTACATTAAATCCAACCACAATTCTACGTTTTGCATCATCTCGTTGTATTTGGTTTGGTCCTACTTTAAGTTGCACATCGGCCAACTGCCTTATTGGGATTTGATTTCCTTTAGGTGTGGTAACAAATAAGTTTCTCACATCTTCAATATCCGTTCTGTTGCTGGCATCAAGCCTAACGACCATATCAAACCGCTTCTCGTTTTCAAAAACTAATCCTGCACTTTCACCTGCAAATCCTGCACGTATTGCCATATTAACATCACTTATATTTAAACCAAACAATGCGATTTTTTCTCGATTGTAATTAACCACGACTTGCGGTAGTCCACCCACTTGCTCTACATAAACATCAGATGCACCGCTGGTTTTTTGTGCTATTGTACCAATTAGTTTTGCGTAATGTGCAAGTTGATTTAAGTCTTCACCATAAATTTTTACCACTACATCTTGTC
Source organism: Chitinophaga pinensis (assembly GCA_943323675.2). Classification (GTDB taxonomy): domain Bacteria; phylum Bacteroidota; class Bacteroidia; order UKL13-3; family UKL13-3; genus UBA6183. The sequence continues at coordinate 10,951 of CALPIR020000019.1, forward strand.
GGGCTCCTGTCATTAATTCGTTAAAACGCATTTGTATAGGCTGCTGAAAACCATAACTAACTCCAACCATGTTTTCTTCAAGTTTGTGCTGCATTTTTTCGGCTAATTCTTCTCGTATTTCGGCAGAAGTCCACTCGTCTTTTTCTTTTAATATAACCATTAAATCGCATGCCTCAACGGGCATTGGATCGGTTGGAATTTCTGAAGAGCCAATTTTGCCAATTACTTCTTTTACTTCTGGGAAATTATCAAGCAATACTTGTGCTGATTTTTGAGCAGCATCAACCGTTTCACTTAAACTACTTCCAGTCATAATGCGCGTTTCTACTGCGAAATCACCTTCATCTAATTGCGGAATAAACTCGCCACCAAGGGTCATAAATAATGCAATACTTCCAACAAAAGCGATAATGATGGCACTTAAAACAATTGCTTGTTTACGTATTACCCAAACAAACATGAGCTGATAAACCACTTGAATTTTCGAAATCATTCTATCAGAAAAAGTAGGCGTATGATTGATCTTTTTGCTCAACACCAAAGCGCTCATCATAGGCACATATGTAAGGGATAAAATAGATGCGCCAATTATAGCAAAGCTTACAGTTTGCGCCATGGGCTTAAACATTTTACCTTCAATGCCAACTAATGCTAAAATGGGTATGTATACAATTAAAATGATGATTTGACCAAAAATGGCGCTCTTCATTATTTTTGATGCAGCATGCTCAACCTCTTTGTTCATATGCTGCTGGGTAAGTGGAGCATTGTTTCTCCTCAAACCCAAATAATGTAATGTGGATTCAACTATAATTACTGCACCATCTACTATCAAACCAAAATCAATAGCGCCTAAACTCATTAAATTACCCGATACACCAAACAAATTCATCATGGCTACCGCAAACAGCATAGCTAAAGGAATAACAGATGCTACAACCAAACCTGCTCTGAAGTTTCCGAGCATCAATACCAAAACAAATATTACAATAAGGGCACCTTCTAATAGGTTTTTACTCACTGTGCCAATGGCATTATTTACTAATTTTGTTCGTTCTAAAAACGGTTCTATTACCACACCTTCTGGTAAAGTTTTTTCAATTTGTGCTATTTTTTCTTTTACGTTTTTAATTACTTGTGAGGAGTTTTCTCCCTTAAGCATCATTACCACTGCACCAACAACTTCACCCTGGTTGTTGCGTGTCATAGCGCCATAACGAATAGCCGACCCCAACTTCACCTCACCAATGTTTTTTATTAAAATGGGAATTCCGCTTGATGTGTTTTTTACTACAATGTTTTCAATGTCTTCCTTATTGGTAATCAGGCCCTCTGTTCTAATAAAGTATGCGTTAGGTTTTTTATCAATATAGGCACCACCGGTATTTTGGTTGTTTACTTGAAGTGCATTGTATACTTCGTTAATACTTATGTTTAAACTCTTAAGCTTTTCTGTATGTAAGGCAATTTCGTACTGTTTTAATTTACCTCCAAAACTACTTACATCTGCTACACCTTTTGTGCCCAATAATTGCCTGCGTACAATCCAATCTTGTATGGTACGCAGTTCCATGGCATCATATCGTTTTTCGTAACCAGGTTTGGCATGAATCACATACTGAAAAATTTCTCCTAAACCTGTGGTAAGTGGCGCAAGTTCTGGATTTCCCATACCTGCAGGAATTTGTTCTTTGGCTTTCCCAATCCGTTCGTTAACTTGTTGGCGGGCCCAATAAACATCAACATCATCATCAAATACAATGGTTACAACCGATAAGCCAAACCTAGAAAATGATCGTATTTCGTGTATTCCCGGAATTGTTGCCATGGTTTGTTCAACCGGGAAGGTTACAAATCGTTCAATATCTTCAGCACCGCTGCTTGGTGCTACAGTAAGTATTTGTACCTGATTGTTGGTGATGTCGGGTACGGCATCAATAGGTAATTTACTTAAAGAGTAAACGCCCCAAATAACTAACGTAAGTGTAAATAGGCCTATAATAAGTTTGTTCCGAACACTAAATCGGATTATGGCTTCTAACATAGTTTTACTATGAATAAAATGATTTGAATAAAAAATAATGCGCAAGGTTTAGCGCAAAGGAAAGACGCCTAGTTAAGCGACTTTAGGTGGCTGCCAAATGAGTGTGGCGTTGTTGCTAGGTATGTGCTCGCGAACATTAACAAAATGTACTGCTTTGGTATTAAAATCAGGGTGAAGAATACGCAACCCTATAATAGGAATCACTATAGGAATAACTTGTGCATGTTGGCAATGCTGATCCTTTTGGGTTCCGGGTAAATTTTCGTGCTCGTGGGCATCAGTTTGCATGTGTCTTGTATTACCATAATGTAATTCAATAAAAGCAATTGCACCAATAGATTCGTGTTCTGTTAGGTGATGATAGTAATGAGCAGCTAAAGCCGGCAGCCTTAATACCTGATGTAAGACAACATCTGGTAAAGCAATACCAACGGTAAGTGTAAAAAGTAATATGTATTTGGCTGCTCTCAATGTCAATACGAAGTAAGGCTAATATTTTTATAAAAAAAATGATTTGGATTAGCGAATCTTCTCTGCGATTTTACTCTCCTATGATTATTTATATACTCCCATTCCATTTTCTAACAAACCATTCTATGGTTAAGAGCATCATCAACATAACAAAAATCCACTTTAAATCAATCCAGCTTTTTACATCTTGATTTTGATAAATTATAGGCTTGATGCGCTCGTTTTTTTGAATAGCATCCGTTATTTTATTCATGCTGTTGAGTTGATACATCTCACCACCTTGTTGGGTGGCAAGCTCATTTAACAATTGATGATTTGCGGTGGTTTGTGCAAACTCCATCTGCAATGGTTTTACAATAAATTGTCCTTTCGCTTTTTGGGGTTGTGTGCCAACAGTTGCCGTGGCCTCAAAATCGTAAGTTCCAGTTGGCAATAAGCCCGCATTAAGCGTATATGTGTTATTTGTTTTATTAAATGTAAAAGTATAGTTCTTGCCCTTGTTGTTTTTCAACACCATGCTTACTTCAGGGGTATTAATTAACTGGTAGCTCTCGTTATACAATTCTGCATTAAACTCCACTGATTCGTTTTCTTCAATTTCTTTTTTACTGTTTACCCTAAAACGGCTTTGGTCTTTTTTGCTGGTAAGGTATTGCACCATACCACTTAAAATTGTAGATGAAGTTTTTTGTTGACTGATGGCATAATCATACATACGCCATTTCCAGAAACCTTCTGCACAAAAAAAGCCACTTTTGCTGGTACTTCCTTTGGCAAAAAAGGCTAACGGATATTCTGTTTTTACGTAACCAATTTGTTGTTTAAATAACACCTCTACTTCGCCATTAATTTTGTAATTACCGAATGGTGCCATTACTGGAGGAAACTTTTTAAGGTGCTCTTGCTCTTCGATACTTAATGTAAACAAACTAAAGTTGTTGTTATATATTGGAGTCACTTCGTTCATATTACCCATGCGGGTTCCGCCCACTTGTATAGTTGGTTCTAATTGGTTTAAATAACCCAAGTTTGTTTGTGCCCCAATAACAAATAAAATCGGAATGTTTATTTCTTTTAGCTGTTTCAACAAAACGGTTCCTTCTCCATTATTCCCAGGCAACTGGTGGGCAATAACCATGCTGTATTGTGCTAAATTATTTGGTGTTTGTTGTTGTGATATGATGAATGTATTGGTGGTGTAATTCTCTTGTTGGTTTAATGTTTTTTCAATAGCTGCAACATCAGGGTGGGGGGTGTATGCTAATAAGGCAATTTTTTGTTTTCCGTCAATTACATTAATAAACATTTCCATGCGGTTGTTAACCGTACTTACCTCTTTGTTAATTACACTTGCTTCAATAATGATGTGTTGGCTACCAACTTCGTTAGCAGTAAGGTTGGTTAATAAGGTATTGAAATAATTATTACTTAAGGTAAGTTGTTTTTTAAATGTTATTCTACCATTTTGTGTAATGGTAATTTGGGTTGTTTCACCTATTGCAGCAAAAGCGGCAATATCTATTTGCAGGGGGAAACTATTTCCTTTAAAAACCAATTGATTGGTACGCACATTTTTAATTAACACATCCTTACGTTGCACAGTATCGCCCAAGCCAATCGTAAATACAGGTGCTTTTAGTTCGCTTGCAGCTTGTAGCGGATTTTCACCCTTATTATATAGTCCATCGCTGGCTAAAACAACAGCACCTAAATTTACACCATCGTAGGTGTTTTTTAGGGTCAAAAAAAGTTGGTTAAGGTTAGTTTCTTTATCCTTAAAATTAGGTAATGAGGCTTGCTTACTTTCTTTACCAACAAGGTAAGGCACCACATCGTAATCATTACCTAGTTCTTTTTGTAAAAGCTCAAACTGGTTGTTTAATGCTTGTTTTAATTGCAAGCTATCATTGCCCAAAGTAACAGACTGCGTATTGTCTATTGCAAAAATAATTACTGGTTTTTGTGTTTGAGTAGTAATTAACCTTACTAACGGTCCAAGTAACAAGATCATCAAAACAAATAAAACAGAAAATCTAAATGCATGCAGTAACCACAAAAGTAGTTTAGCTCTTTTTCCTTCAACGCCTATTGGATTATTGCGGTATAAAAACCATGTTGCAGCAAGTGCAAGCAAAGCGCCAATTATAGCAAACCACCAAGGGTATTGAGTTAACATTTTTTAGTTTAGTTGTTATTGTAAAATCAAAACGGGCAACATAATTAAGCTGCCCGATTTAAAAAACATTTCTGTGTGTATCGCTATTGCATTACCATTCCACCATCAACACATATGGTTTGCCCGCTTACGTATGTTGACAAATCAGAAGCCAAGTACAATACAGTGTTAGCAACATCTTCGGGCGATCCACCACGCTTTAAAGGTATACCTTTAACCCATTCAGCCCTAACTTCATCGCTCAATGCCTCAGTCATTTCTGTTTCAATAAAACCTGGGGCAATGGCATTACAACGAATGTTGCGTGAACCCAATTCTTTGGCAACAGATTTTGTTAAACCAATCATTCCAGCTTTTGATGCTGCGTAGTTAGCTTGTCCTGCATTACCTGTTATACCAACCACTGAAGTAATGTTGATAATAGAACCAAAACGGTTTTTCATCATTGGTCGCTGAACGGCTTTAATCATTGCAAATGCTGATTTTAAATTGGTATCCATTACTTCGTCCCACATTTCTTCGGTCATGCGCATTAACAGGTTGTCTCTTGTAATGCCCGCATTGTTTACCAATATATCTAAGTTACCAAATTCAGAAATAATTTCGTTTACCAATATTTCTGCTTCAGCAAAATGCGCTGCATTACTTTGATAACCTTTGGCTTTAACCCCGAGGGCAGAAAGTTCTGCTTCAAATATTTTCGCTTTTTCTACCGAACTTACAAATGTAAAAGCCACGTTGGCTCCTTGTTGAGCTAGTTTTAAAGCTATTCCTTTTCCTATGCCACGGGTAGCTCCGGTAACTAGTGCGGTTTTTCCTGCTAATAATGTCATGATTGTTAATTTTAAAGTTTGGTAAAACTATACTGTATCGGGGTTTTACGCAAATATTCTTTTTTCAAATTTTACATTACAAATGACTTTACGATTAAGCGGTTGTAAATCAACCCATTTTTATATCCTCTAACAAGCCTGTTTATGACTAGCGCCAGGGTAATAATGGTTTAAAGCTACGCCATAATTTAGATTACAAAATCAGTAGTTTAATGCAGGTTTGATGATTCAAGTGGCATACGTTATCGAATATTTATCATTTACCCTTGAATAGTATTCTGAGCGAATCCTTTAAATTATAAGTATTAGCTTTGTGACATGGAATTTTTCTCGGCTCAAGAAACGCTAACAATTACACTTACCCTTTTTGCCATGATTGATATTTTAGGAGCCATTCCTATTATTTTAGTTATGCGCCAAAAGGTAACGCACATAGACTCTGGTAAGGCTACAGTTGCTGCTGGAGGCTTAATGGTTTTGTTTTTGTTGTTAGGGGAGCAGTTGTTAAATTTATTTGGTATAGATGTTTCATCGTTTGCGCTAGCAGGTTCTATTGTTATATTTATTATAGCTATTGAAATGATTTTAGGGATTGATATTTTTAGAACCGACCCCGATGAAAAATCAGGAAGCATTATACCTATCGCGTTTCCAATCATTGCGGGAAGTGGAACCTTAACCACCATCATCTCTTTAAAAGCAGTTTATCAAATGCAAAACATTGTGGTGGGCATTGTGCTTAATTTAATTATAGTATACGTGGTCCTTAAATCAACCAAGCACATCGAGCGGGTGTTGGGTAAATCGGGGTTAATATTGGTACGTAAGTTTTTTGGAATTGTACTGTTGGCCATTGCTGTTAAGTTATTTAAAACAAACCTATAGTTACTAATTTTTAATATTACGAAAAGAACAATAAGCGCATAGCCTCAATTTCCGTTCCGATGCACGGTATCCTAATTAATGCAAAATCAAATACAATGCTGCTAAAGTCTTCTCGAGTGATTTTAACTCTAATATTTTAATGGTTCGCTTTCTGCAGTATTTTCCAATTCTGTTAGCCTGAAACAGACAGGCATATTCGCATAATCCAACAAACCCACTGATAAGGATAATGCTTACCAAGCCCATGCTTTTCAAAAAGCTATATTCTGTAACTACTCATGGTCATAACAAGCGAAGACCATAAATAATAAACCAAATAATGAATTAAACAGGTTTCATTAAGAATGATTTTAGCACTAATGTGAACTAAATTTTTTTTAAAACATACAAAAATGTAGTTTCGCACATTATAATAACTAATTGAGATGAAGCAACATATTGATGCAATTAAAAAGACCCTTGCTGTTGAAGGAATTGGAGCCAAGGTAATTGACCAATTGAAGGAATTACGCGACTGGTTTAAAGCCAACCGTGAAGAGCCTGGTTATGTAAAAATGATCCGTTTGGCGTACGAGAACATTGAGGAAAACAATGACTATACTTTTTTATACTTAGAGGAAGAAGATGGTAAAGGTAATTTAGAATACTTGATTGATTTGTTGGCAGACTATGATAACAAA
>CALPIR020000020.1 GCA_943323675.2 Chitinophaga pinensis
AATTAATTAAGCCACTTATGAATAAGATTAAACTAACTGCAGCCATGATGCTTATTGCATCAGCTGCCATAGCCCAACCTAACAGCGGAGCTCTAATTGTAGAGTTTCATAATTTGTTGATGATGATGTTGGGTGTTTTACTTGTCGTTCTTTTATTATTGGTATTTACACTTCAAAAGGTGGTGTATATGCTTAAAATAGAATCATCGGGAGGGAAATATCCTATAGCAGATGAACAACCCTTTTTAGAGAAAATATTAAGCTTAAAGCCATTATCAGCAGAAAAAGATATAGAGCTTGATCATGATTTTGATGGAATTAAGGAGTTAAATAATCCGATTCCTGTTTGGTTCAATTTTTTATTCTACGGAACTATAGTAATTGGAATTATTTACTTCTTAACATACCATGTTTTTGAAGCAGCTCCACTTCAAACTAAAGAATATGAAACTGAATTATTGGTTGCAGAAGTTGCCAAGCAAGATTATATTAAAAAAGCAGGTAACTTGATTGATGAAAACAGCGTGACCATGTTAACCGATAAAGCTAAAATAGCTGAAGGTGCGAAAGTTTATGCTGCTAAATGTGTAGTTTGTCATGGCGAAAAAGGAGAAGGCAAAGTAGGGCCTAACTTAACAGATGATTATTGGATACACGGTGGCGATGTTCACTCTATTTTTAAAACCATTAAATACGGTGTACCTTCTAAAGGTATGGTGGCTTGGCAAAACTCTATGAATGGTGCTCAAATGCAAGAATTAGCCAGCTATATTTTAACGTTACAAGGTACTAATCCTGCCGGTGCTAAAGCACCTCAAGGAGATAAAATGGCTAATGCCTCAAGTACATTAGCTACAGATAGTATTTCAAGCAAATAACCTTTAACTATAAATAAAATGTCTCATCAAGCAGTGGCACAAAGTGGTGAAAAATATCGCGATAGTATTTCTTTAGTTGATAAAGGAGGCGATCGTAATTGGGTATATCCCAAAAAACCTAAAGGGCCTCTTTATAATGGGCGTACATGGTTTAGTATTTCACTAATGGTGCTGCTGTTTACTGGGCCTTTTATAAAACTTAACGGCCATCCACTATTGTTATTAAATGTACTCGAGCGTAAATTTATTATTTTAGGTATCCCGTTTTGGCCTCAAGACATGCCCTTGTTTGCATTACTTATGCTCACTTTTGTGGTTTTTATTATTGTTTTTACGGTTGTATTTGGTCGTGTTTGGTGCGGTTGGGCTTGTCCACAAACCATATTTATGGAAATGCTTTTCCGTAAAATAGAGTATTTTATTGAAGGCGATTTTAACGCCCAAAAAAAACTTGACGATCAGTCATGGAATACGGAAAAAATAATTAAAAAATCGGTCAAACACCTATTGTTTTTTGTGTTATCTGTGCTTATTGCAAATACGTTTTTAAGTTATTTAATAGGTATTGATGAAGTAAAGATGTTGGTGTTTGATGGACCGATGGCTCACTTGGGAAAATTTGTAGCGTTACTTATTTTCTCTACCGTGTTTTATGCTGTATTTGCTAAATTCCGTGAAATTGTTTGTATTGTGGTTTGTCCTTATGGTAGGCTGCAAGGGTTAATGCTAGATAGAAATTCTATTGTAGTGGCTTACGATTTTTTACGTGGCGAACCACGTGGTTTTAGAAAAAAAGGTGTTGAACAGGACTTAGGAGATTGTGTTGATTGCAAGCGATGTGTACAAGTTTGCCCAACAGGAATTGATATCAGAAACGGAACTCAACTTGAATGTATTAATTGCACCGCTTGTATTGATGAGTGTAATAATGTGATGACACACATCCATCAACCCAAAGGATTAATACGCTATGCATCACAAGATGAAATAGCGAGTGGCAACGTAAAACGTATAACTACAAGAAGTACTGCTTACACCATTATTCTATTAGTATTGGTGGGTGTGTTAAGCTATTTGCTAATTACACGTAAAGATGTTGATGCAACAGTGTTACGCACACCTGGTATGCTCCATCAAACGCAAAACGATGGAAACATTAGCAACATGTATAATTTTGAAGTGGTGAATAAAACCTTCACTACCCAACACATTGATTTGAAAATTACTTCACCTGTTGGAGCGGAGTTAAAGATGGTAGATAGGGAAGGGATTTCGTTTGAGTTGGGAGAAGATGGATTAGTTAAAGGCTCGTTTTTCATCATATTGCCTCAATCAAACATAAAAACCAATAACACAGAAGCTCAAGTTGAGGTATATAGCAATGGTAAGTTAATGAATACCATTACGACCAATTTTGTTGCTCCTGTTAAATTTTAAAAGTATAAATTCACAATTAATCAATTTAAAATGAAAATTAACTGGGGTCATAAGTTGGTGTTTTTTGGACTATCGTTTATGCTATTTATCTCATTCATGGTTTATAAAATCAGTACGCAAAAAGTAGATTTAGTAGACGATAATTATTATGAAAAAGGAGTAAGGTACCAAGAAGAAATTAATAAATTTAACGCTACCCCCGGTGTGGAGAGTGAAGTTTCGTTTGACTTAAATAAACAGCTTATTACATTTAAAAGTAATGCACCTGGCTTATCGGGTAAAGTACTTTTTTATCGCCCAAGTGATGTTAATTTAGATTTTGAAACCACTTTTGCTGTAAATGAACTTGGTGAATACACATTCGTTACTACTCCATTAAAAAAAGGAGTTTGGAAGGTAACTTTCGAGTGGACATTAAACGGTAAGTTGATGGCAGCCGAAAAACAATTTGTGATTGAATGATATTTTTAACTGCTTTTCTAACGGGATTATTTGGTAGCTTTCATTGCGCTGGCATGTGCGGTCCAATAGCATTGGCAGCACCTACAGTTGGCCATTCATTTTGGCAAATGGCCGCAGGTAAATTACTTTATAATTTTGGCAGAATATTTACTTATGCAATTTTAGGTGGTTTATTGGGCTCGTTTGGCTTTGGTTTTAAGCTTGTAGGTTTACAACAAAGTATTAGCATTGCAGCTGGATTGATTATTATATTGAGTGTGATACTTTCTTCATCCAAATTAGGCAAACTCAAATTCAACCCAATAAAATACTTCACTGGAAATACCATTTCAAAATTATTTCAAACCAAAACATACTATGCGTTATTTGCTATTGGGCTGTTAAATGGGTTATTGCCTTGTGGTTTTGTTTATATTGGTTTGATAGGTTCTGTAGCAACACAAAATATTTGGGAAGGTGCTTTATTTATGATGTTGTTTGGTCTTGGTACTTTACCTATGATGTACGGTGTTTCGTTGGTTGGCCAGTTTTTATCAATTTCGGTAAGAGGTACAATTAATAAACTTACACCATACGTTGCAATTACTGTTGGCTGTTTATTTATTGTTCGTGGTTTGGGGCTTGGCATTCCATATATCAGTCCCCAAATAAATAATAACCATACCATTAACCAAGATTGTGGTACAACCCATATTACAAATTCAACCAATAAGGACTAATACCGATATTGCTTCAAATTTTAATTAAGCAAGGGGAGTTTAAATTACGATAACTCAATTTCTTGATTTGTAAATTTTGGAAGTTTAAGATGAATAAATAAAAAAAAAGCGCTCTATAAATAAGAGCGCTAGTGTTTTTTATTACTTGATATTGGTCCAAACGTTGGTAATATCGTCATCATCTTCAATCAAGTCTAATAGTAAATGAACCTCATGTTCTTGTTCTTCGTTTAACTCAACAGTAGTTGTAGGTATACGTTGTAGTTCTGCATTAGTAATTTCATATTTACGATCCTCTAGTGCTTTCTGCATCGTACCAAATTCTGTAAAAGGAACCGAAATAGCAATGTGGCCTTCACCGTCATCTTCCATTTCTTCCATGCCATAATCAATAAGTTCAAGTTCCAATTCCTCTATGTTTATATTATTATTTGGAATGCGGAAAATACCTTTACGTTCAAACATAAAATCAAGTGATCCACTAACCATTAACTGACCACCTTTTTTATTAAAATAGCTTCTTAAGTTAGCCACGGTACGTGTAGGATTATCAGTTGCGGTTTCAATTACCATCACCACACCATGCGGACCTTTTCCTTCGTATACTACCTCTTCAAAATCTTTATCTTGTTTGGTTGTTGCTCTTGAAATAGCCGCATCAATATTTACTTTAGGCATATTAACAGCCTTCGCGTTTGCTATAACAGCACGTAAACGAGAGTTGCCATCTGGGTCGCCACCACCTGATTTAACAGCAATTGCAATCTCTTTACCTATTTTAGTAAATGTTCTGCTCATTTTATTATAACGAGCGAACATTTTATGTTTACGTTTCTCAAATACGCGTCCCATGCTGTTTATTAATTTAATAATTGAATTGCAATTTTCGACAAATTAAACTTAAGGCGCAAGTGTTTAATAATCCCACCTGCGTTCGTTAAAATTCCACCTTAAAGTGCCGTTAAACATTAATGCTTCTGTTTTAAATTGATTTAATTCACTACTTGTTTTACGATATGCAATTTGTAGGTCGATAAACATGTTGTGTTTTATCATATAACTTACCAATAGGTCTGTTAACAACAATGTAGTTTTAACACCTTGTGCAATTTCGTTTCCGTATACCCTTGGTAATGATTTAGTACTGTATGCAATTCTAATGTCTTTGCCCCAATTACTACCATTGGTATCATTGCCATAAGTGGCTAAAATGAACGTAGCTTTTAAACTTAATCGATTGGCAGGTTGGTATCTTAATACTGCTACGTGCTCATAAAAATTAGCACCTAATGGATGCGCCATGTTCTGGTTGTAATTAACATACGCATTTAAAGCATTAAAAGAAGTGTACATGTATGGTCTAGCTATGTTTAGCTCATATTGCGCATCCAAGTTTTTTGCGCCAAAAACATCAATGTATTTTAAACCAATTTGTGTAGCCCATTTATTTCCAAACCATCCGTTGCGTGCAAGCATATCCTTTATTCTAAATTCACTAATAACTCCTTGCCCATATAATTGAAAATGGCGAGCAAAATTGTATTTAAAGTCTGCACCTAAAATAACTTTATCTGGGCTATTCAATCCGTTTTCTACAGGCTTAAAAAATATGATTGGATTAAGGTACTCTAAATCATAACCAGTGCTATTGTAACCACTGTCGCGCTGGAATGAAACTGTTTGAAACAAGCCGAAATTCAATTTCTTAGTTAAGTTTACATTTGCATAAGTGCTTGCATAATAATGTCGTTTAGGTAAGTTACGTTGATTGGCAGGATTCCAATCATATATTTGTCCCCAAATATTGGTGTAATTGATACGCCAAAAACGGGTGTTTGCTCTAACAAAAAAATGGTCTCTACTAAAATCACTTAAATAAAAAGTACGTAAACCATTGCCTAAGAAATTACGGCCATGTCCCATTTGTATATCAATGTATTTATTGGGTTGATATACAATATAGCCACTTGCAGTATTGTGGTTAATGGTTAAAATACTGGTATCAGAGTATTCTTTTAAAAATGAGGCTCCAGGTACAACATGATTATTGATATAGTATTCTCTGGTCCAACTATTAAGTGCAATAATTTCGTTACTAAATGTGGTGTAAAAGCCTAGGGAACTGCCTATATTTCCTCGCAATTCAACCCCTCTATTGTTTATTCTAATGATATGTTCCAATTTGGTATCGTATCCGCCTTGAAGAATGGTTACAGGGTTAATAACTAAGTTAAATTCAGGGTGTTTTATGCCAAAGAATGCTGATTTATATTTAAATACGCCAAATGGTTTTGTTTTACTTAATCCCGATTCAGAACGGGTAAACTCGAAATTGTCGCTCTGTAAGTAGTCAAGATTAAAGTAATCAACCTTGCTTAGTTTAGCACCCAAAATATTAAAACTATCAATATAAGATGCTATACGGTTACGCTGAAATGCTTTGGCAGTGGTATTAAATTCTTGAGGCAATGCCAATCTACCTGATTTTATTTCAAACCTATCAAGCATATGCTGTGAATAAGCGTTCAAGGGAATGTAAGTACCTTGCGCAACTGCCTGAATAATTGCAATACAGAATATTATTAATGTATAAAAATGTTTCATTGCTTACTAGTTTAAAAATTACAATCTCTGGTGTTCATGTTCCACCTAACACCAAGACCAACATTAAACATTTCTGATTTAAAAACATTTAATTCACTGGTTTGGTTCCTGTATGAAATTTGTAATTCGGCAAAAAGATTGTGCTTTAACATGTAGCTGAAAGTTGGAGCGATGATTAGTAAGTTGGTTTTTACCCCTTGTCCTATATAATTCCCATATTCTCTCATGCGTGTGTCGTAACTTAACGAGATGTTTCGTCCCCAATTACTTCCATTCGTATCGTTACCAAAATTACTGAAGCTAAACAATGTGTTAATAAAAAGCTTTTCAGTAGGTTGATATTTTACAATAACAAGTCCTTCTCTGAAATTAGCTCCTAATGGATGAGCCATGCTTTGGTTGTAATTTACATAAGCATTTTTGGGGTTAAATGAAGTATATGAATAAGGTCTGGCTTGGTTATATTCAAATTGTAAATCAAGATTTGATATGTTAAATAAGTCAATACATTTTAAACCAATTTGATAAGCTTCTTTATTTCCCCACCAACCTACAGTTGTTAATCGTTTGTTAATACTCATCTCTGATAAAACAAATTGCCCATATAATTGGAAGCGTTTGGCAAAGTTGTATTTAAAATCCAGGCCAATTATATTTTTATCAGGGCTGTTTAGGGTATTATCAACAGCATTATAGAACATGACAGGATTTAAATATTGTAAATCATAACCACGACTTTCATGACCGGAATCGCGCTGAAAAACGGTGGTTTCAAATAACCCTATGTTAAGATTTTTAGTGATGTTAATACTGGCATGAGTTGTTGCGTAATAATGACGTTTAACAATACTAGCCCTAGTTACAAAAGGAGTGTAGTCATACAGATAACCATATATATTGGTATAGTTAATTTTCCAAATGCGTGTGTTTACACGTAAAAATAAGTTGTTGGTTGAGAAGTCAGAACGCATTAACGAACGGTAACCATTGCCAATAAAGTTCTTCCCATGCCCGAATTGTACATCCACATATTTACCTGCTTGATATGCCACATAACCTGATGCATTCCAGTAACTAAAAAGGTACTTATCATTTGGTTTGTAAGTATTGGTATTAATAAAGTTTTGACCTGCCAATACATTGTATTGGTTGTAATACTCCAGATTCCATCCATTTAAACTTTGTATTTCCTCGGCAGTTTCAGTAAAAAAGCTAAAATTTTTACCAATTCTTCCTCTAATATTTATTCCTCTGTTTACAAAATACGGTAATCTGTCATTTCGTTTGGTGTCATATTCGCCTCTTAAATAAATAACAGGGTTCACTATCAATTCAAAATCGGGTATAAGTACAGAATACATTGCCGCTTTGTACTTATATAAACCCGTATTCTTAAAGTTTTTTTTCGATTGACTCTTTGGGTCTAAACTAAATTCGAAGTTGTCGTTTTTCAAGTATTGTAGGTTAAACCTATCTTGCACACTTAGATTACTGCTATCATATTGGTTGGCATAATCTGCAATTCTGCTTCTAGAGTATGCTTTTGCTGTGGTATTAAATTGTTTTGGGGTAGCAAGTACTCCAGATTTTATTTCAAGTCTATCAATAAAGTGCATGCCATAAGAGCCTAGAGGCACATAAACCCCTTGGCCAGAAGACAGATTGATGATTGAAATAAAGAGAATACAAGTTAATAAATATCTCATTAGGCAAATATGCATTTTTTATTTTAATGCATTGGTGAATAACAATTGAGTTAAAATAATTTATTTAGCAGCAATGAACGAGCAAGAAGTTAAAATACGAATCAAAGAATTAACCGATTTAATTAATCAGCATAACTATAATTACTACACACTGTCTCAACCAACAGTTAGCGACTTCAATTTTGATATGATGCTTAAGGAGTTGGAGTCGCTTGAGCGGCAATATCCTGCCTTAGCAGATCCCAATTCTCCTACACAAAAAGTTGGTGGTCAAATCACCAAAAATTTTATACAAGTAAAGCACAAATATCCCATGCTTAGTCTCGGTAATACATACAGCGAGGAAGAGTTAAGGGAGTTTGATGAGCGGGTAAGAAAAAGTATTGGAGATGATTTCGAGTATGTTGTAGAATTAAAGTTTGATGGTTTAGCCATTAGTATTACATACGAAAAGGGTAAATTAGTTAGGGCTGTTACCAGAGGCGATGGTGTTCAGGGTGATGATGTTACAGCCAATGTAAAAACCATTAAAAGCATTCCTATTCAATTACCTGATGGCGATTACCCAGATAATTTTGATATACGAGGTGAAATTTTTATGCACCGAAAAACTTTTGAAAAGTTAAATAATGAGTATAGAAAAGAGCTCGAAGAAAAGGGGTATGACGAGGATGAGATTAAAGAAAAATTGTATAAAAACCCACGCAACTTTGCATCAGGAACTTTAAAAATGCAAGATAGCGCAGAGGTGGCCAAACGTCCTTTAGATTGCTTCTCGTATTTTATTTATGCAGATAACCAAGTTGCGCAAACCCATTTTGAAAGCTTGGAAAAGGCCAAGAAATGGGGGTTTCAGGTAAGTGATCAATACCGTTTATGCAAAAACATAACTGAAGTAATGGCGTTTATTCACCACTTCGATAAACAACGCGAACATTTAAGTTATGAAATTGATGGAGTGGTAATTAAGGTAAATAGCTATGCTCAACAACGTGAGTTGGGTTTTACTGCCAAGAATCCGCGTTGGGCAATCTCTTATAAATACAAAGCACAAAGTGCATTAACGCAATTGTTAAAAGTTACTTATCAAGTTGGCCGCACCGGAGCTATAACTCCTGTGGCTAATTTAAAACCTGTACAATTGGCTGGCACTACTGTTAAACGTGCAAGCCTTTACAATGCCGATGAAATTGAGCGTTTGGATTTGTACGAAAACGATTGGGTTTTTGTAGAAAAAGGTGGAGAAATAATACCTAAAGTTACTGCGGTAGATGTTTCTAAAAGAGGCTTGTTCTCCGAAAAAATCAAATACACCGATGTATGTCCTGAATGTGGAACTACTCTGGTAAGGCGAGAAGGCGAAGTAGTTCATTATTGTCCAAATGAAAGTGGATGTGCACCCCAATTAATTGGAAAAATAGAACACTTTATTGGCAGAAAAGCCATGAATATTGATAGCTTGGGTAGCGAAACAATCTCAGGTTTGTATCAAAAAGGCATGATAAATAACTACGCTGATTTGTATAGTTTAACTTATGAAAATCTTATTGGTTTAGAGTTGGAAACCTACAACGAGAAAAAAGATCAGTTAACTAAACGTTCATTGCAAGAAAAGTCTGTTGTTAATATCCTGCAGGGTATTGAGGCATCTAAACAAGTACCTTTTGAAAGGGTGCTTTTTGCATTAGGTATAAGAATGGTGGGTGAAACTGTTGCAAAAAAATTAGCTCGCCACTTTTTAACACTCGAAAAACTAGCAAGTGCCAACAAGGAAGAAATTGCAACTATCTATGAAATTGGCGATAAAATAGCAGATCAAGTGGTTAAGTTCTTTGCCGACCAACAAAATATTGAGGTTATTAAAAAGTTAAAAACAGCATCTATTAAATTGGAAATTGAAGATGAGTTGGGGGTGGAACGAAGCAGTATTCTTGAAGGAAAATCTTTTGTGGTTTCGGGGACATTTACTATAAGTAGAGATGAATTGAAGCACTTGATAGAAATAAACGGGGGGCGCAATATTGGCAGCATCAGTAAAAGTTTAAACTATCTTATTGCAGGTGATAAAATGGGGCCAGAAAAACTTAAAAAAGCAACAACTTTTAATGTGCCGATTATTACAGAAGAGGAATTTATGAAAATGATAAATAAATCATAGTATAAACAGAGTTAAATAGATTTATTAATTAGCTAATACTTGTCAATATAAATTAATTGTAAAACCGATTTAAGATTTTAGCTTTGTTAACCTACAATGAAATTACTAGAAGATATAAAAAACTTTTTGGGCAAGTGGCATTTGCACAAAGTGATAAAGCTAAAAAAGGCTAAAAATAAATTGGTTGCGTTTAATCAAGTTAACCATATTGGAATTGTTTACAATGCCGAAACTAAAGAGCATGAGCAAATGGTTGCTAAGTATGCCAGTGAGTTGAGAGCAGAAGGGAAGAAGGTCTTTTTACTTGGATATGTTGATGCCAAACAACTTCCATCTAATAAAAAGTTCTTGTTAAACTCAGAGTTTTTCTGGCGCGAAAAGTTAAATGGCTTCAACTTACCTATAAAAGGAAACATCGGGCAGTTTTTGCATTTAGAGTTTGATTTATTACTTAATTTATACCAAGATCCTTTGTTACCCATGCAAGCCATTTCAGCTTATAGCCAAGCAAAATACAGGGTGGGGTCTAATGTTGCAGATAATATTGATTTTAATGATGCAACAATAGATACGGGAAAGCGCCATGAATTGAAGTTTTTAATTGAACAAATTGACTTCTATTTACGTAGCATCAAATAATTTTAAAATTAGTAAAAATATATAACGCAACAGCATGATAAAAGGCACGGGTGTAGCATTAGTAACTCCATTTAATACTGATTACAGCATAGATTATAATTCGTTAGCAAATATTGTTGAACACTGTATACATGGTGGTTTAGAGTATTTAGTTGTATTAGGAACAACTGGTGAAGGTCCAACATTAAGTAAAGAGGAGAAAAAACAGGTATTTGCTTTTGTGGCTAAACAAGCTGCGGGACGTATTTCGCTTGTAGCAGGTATAGGAGGTAATGATACCCTTGAGGTTGTAAATACCATGAATAGCTTTGATAAAACTGGTTATAGTGCTATTTTATCTGTTAGTCCATATTACAATAAACCCAACCAAGAAGGTATTTATTTGCATTACATGGAATTAGCAAAAGCAGCACCATTACCAATTATCATTTATAATGTACCTGGTCGCACAGGTATGGGAATGAGCGCTGCAACTACACTTAGGTTAGCCCATGCTAGCGATAAGTTTATTGCCATAAAAGAAGCTTCGGGTAATCCAGAAATTGTCATGGATATTATTAAGGGTAAACCAGCTAATTTTTCTGTAATAAGTGGGGATGATAACCTAACGGTTCCGTTTATGGCAGTGGGTATGGTTGGCGTTATATCTGTTATTGCTCAGGCATACCCGCGCGAGTACAGTGATATGGTAAGAATGGCATTAGCAGGTAATTTTACAGAAGCAAGTAAATTACATTTTAAACTTTATGATTTAATGAAAGCTATTTTTGCCGATGGAAATCCTGGTGGGATTAAAGTACTACTACAAAACTTGGGGTTGTGTAAAAATGTGGTTAGGTTGCCTTTGGCCCCCGTTAATAAACAGGTTGAAGAAAGCTTGTTAAGCTTAGCAAAAGCGTTTAATTAAATTATTACTAATTAATTGGTTGGTGAGCCAATATGTTGGTTCACCAATTTCATTACCCAATCAAATTGCTCTTCTTTTGTTAGATTAGAGTTGTCTAAAACGATAGCGTCAGCGGCTTGCATCAAAGGACTATCATCCCTATTGGAATCAATATAATCTCGTTTTTCTAAATTAGCCAAAACTTCTTCAATGGTTGTAGCTTGTCCTTTTTCAACCAACTCATCAAGCCTTCTTTTGGCTCTTACCATGGGGTCGGCTGTTACAAATAACTTCAATTCCGCATCAGGAAGCACAACGGTTCCAATATCACGTCCATCCATAACAATGCCTTTTAGTCTACCTAATTGTTGTTGTTGCTTAACCAAAAATCTACGTACTTCACTAATGGCACTTACATCACTTACAACACTTGCTACACGGGGATTAACTCGGATTTCACTTTCAATATTTTCTCCGTTTAAGTAGGTTTCCTGTTGTTGCGTTTTCGGATTTATTCTAAATTCTATGCTAATATCGTTGAGGGCATTTATTACTTGATCGGGATGGAAAATATCAACCTGGTTACGAATAAAATATAGGGTTAATGCGCGGTACATTGCACCTGTATCAACATAACTATAGTTTAAGGCAGCTGCAAGTTGTTTGGCTAAGGTGCTTTTCCCGCATGAAGAATATCCATCAATGGCAACAGTAATTTTCATACAGCGAAGTTAATCTTTGCTTTTGTTTTTTGTAAACTCATTTATAAAAATAACGAAACTTACAGTGTTAGTGGCATATGCAGCATGGTAAGATGAACTACCATAGGCTACTTGTATTTTTTTTAGTTTGATGCCTAATCCCCAGCCAAATCCAGCAAGTTTACTGCTAGTGTTTAATTTCATTTCGTACCTGCGCAGGTGGTTATATCCAAAGCCAAAATACATGAATTTGCCAAGCAGAATTTCCGTGCTCACATTTAAATGTGCCGCAATTTTATCTACTGTAGTAATTTTATCTAATATCACTTGGCCACTTTCTAAATCTCTGTTTTGCCCGGGTCGATTAGTATTTTGATATAAAAGCTTTCCTGGGTTTTGGAGATTATGGGCCACAATAGATATGCGTAAAGGGTTGTGCAAAAACTTCTTGCTAAATCCCATCATCAGGTTAAAAGGTAGTTGCTCTCTGTTGCCATCGCTGTATGTGGTAAGTTGCATACCTGCATTACTTGCAACTGCTGATAATGAAACCAGCTTTTTAGGATTAAAATAATGAACACCTAAATCAATTGCTAAACCAGTTGATTTATAGATATCAAGGTTTGAGCTGATGAATTTTAAAGTTCCGCCAATACTAACTTTACTTGAAATTTTCCTTGCATAGCTTAAGTGAATGTTATATTCCGCTGCCGTAAATGTTCCTGTTTCTTGAGATTGTTCGTTGGTGCCATCAAACGTACCGTAAGTTATGTATTGTATACCGCCTGATATGGTATTTACAGAATCTAAACTATAAGCATAACCAGCGTATCCAGTTGCTATATCATCAACATATCGCATATAATTAAAAGTGGCTTGGTTGTGCATTTCCATCTTTAATAATGCTGGGTTTTGAAGTACAAGGTTTACATCGTTTTCAGGAGTTGCTATTGCATATCCACCCAACGCATTAATACGTGCGTTGCTGTGTAAGTTTAAGAAATTGTATATGGTGCTTCCTCCAATTTGCGCATTGGATTTTAAGGATGTAAGTATAATTATGGCTGCAAGTAATTTTCGCATCTTGATTTCAAACATACCTAATTTAAACGAAAAAATAGAGTAGGTAGTATTTATAAAAACAAAGCCGCTTAAACAAATTGTTTAAGCGGCTTTAATATAAGTTAATTACTGGTATTAATCTCTTCTTCCGGTTAGCATCATTACATAATATAGTAATGTAGCCACTGCCGATAATGCTGCCACAACATAAGTCATTGCCGCCCAGTTAAGCGCGTCTTTTGCCATGCCATGTTCGTTAGTCTGCACAACACCTTTGGTTGTTAACCAAGCCAATGCTCTTTTACTTGCATCAAATTCAACTGGCAATGTAACAAGGGCAAATAAGGTTATCACACTTTGGCAAGCAATAAGGGTTGTAATAACCAACTCAAAGGGAAATGATTTGGCTAACAAAAAACCACCAAACATCATCACCAAAATAATAATGTTCATTACTTTGGCACTTGCATTTTGAACGGGCACCATCGCACTTCTAAATTTCAAATACGGATAAGCTATTGCGTGTTGCACTGCGTGACCACACTCGTGGGCTGCCACAGCTGCTGAAGTTACATTTCTACCATAAAATACATCACGACTTAAATTTACTGTTTTATCCAAAGGATTGTAATGGTCGCTTAATTGGCCTTCTGTTGTTTGTACTTTCACATCGTAAATGCCGTTTTCGCGAAGCATTTTTTCTGCAATTTCAGCTCCCGATAAATCTTGAACCAAGCTAATTTGCGAGTATTTGTTTACTTTACTTTTAAATCTCCAGCTAACTAATAGACTTAAGCCAAGAAAAAAAATGAAAATGAATATCATATGTTTTGATTTGTTTTTGGTTTTAATATCAATTCTTGTTCCAATTATAATATTAGGTATTTAACTGCCATGTAAATCAAGGCAAATAAAAAAATCAGTAGGCTTATCCGGTTTACTCGGTGCATCATTTTTAAGTTAAAAGATGACGTGTTGTCTTGTTTTTTCCAAAACTGCAGGTATGCTAAAAATTTATCTATCATAATAGTTAAACAAACATACATACTTTTTGATTTATTTAAGTGATGGCAGTATTGATAGGGTTAAAAAATATTTTTAGGCTTGTCTAAAAATATGTATATTTGAATCATGTATTCATATACCGAAGAGAACTACCTTAAAACAATCTATAAGTTATCTGAGCAAGGTAATGAAAGTATTAATACCAATTCTATTGCTGAAGTGCTTCAAACCAAAGCTGCATCGGTAACTGATATGATTAAGAAATTGGCAGATAAAAAGTTGTTGAATTATGAGAAGTATAAAGGAGTAGCATTAACCGAAAGAGGAAGAAAAGTTGCTGTTGATACCGTGCGTAAACACCGCTTATGGGAGTGCTTTTTATATGATAAGCTCAAGTTTGGATGGGATGAAGTACATGAAATTGCCGAACAATTGGAACACATCAATTCTGAATTATTAACTGATAAATTGGATGAGTTTTTAGATTTTCCAACGCATGATCCCCATGGCGATCCAATTCCATCTAAAAATGGTGTGATTAAAAAGTCTAATTTTATTTTGTTGTGCGATGCAAAGCCAAACCAAACACTTGTAATGAGTGGGGTAGCGGATCATACTGCTGTTTTTTTACAACACCTTAACAAAATTTCGGTGGTACTAGGAACTGAAATGCAGATTACGGAAAAAAACGATTATGATGGATCTATTGCAGTTAAGTTGTCTGGTAATAAATCGATGTATTTTAGTAAAGATGTAGCTAAAAATATTTTAGTTAAAGTAAAGTAATTTATGTCAAAAGAAAAATCGTTAAGCGAAGTGCACGAAAGTGTTTCTATTCCTGAAAAAAAGGGATTTTGGCGTACCCTTTTGGCATTTATTGGCCCTGCATACTTGGTAAGTGTTGGTTACATGGATCCGGGTAACTGGGCTACTGATATCGCAGGTGGAAGTCAATTTGGGTATCAACTTATTTGGGTATTGTTGATGAGTAATTTGATGGCTTTGTTGTTACAAACTTTAGCCGCTCGTTTAGGTATTGTAAAAGGTTGGGATTTAGCGCAAGCTTCTCGCCAACAGTATGCAAAATGGGCTAACATTTCGCTGTATGCTTTTGCCGAAATTGCAATTGCAGCCTGCGATTTGGCTGAAATTATTGGTATGGCAATAGGGTTAAGTTTATTGTTTGATTTGCCTCTGATGTATGGCGTTTTAATTACGGTACTAGATACTTTTTTGTTGATGTTTTTGTTAAACAAAGGCGTGCGCAAGCTGGAGGCGTTTATATTGGTGCTCATATCAATAATTGGCATATCGTTTATTACCCAAATGTTAATTGTTAAACCTGATGCATCTGATATTGTAAAAGGGTTTATGCCACAATCGTTATCGGGTAATGCACTGTATATAGCAATTGGTATTATTGGTGCAACGGTAATGCCGCATAATTTATACCTGCACTCGGCATTGGTGCAAACGCGTAAGTTTGGTAAAGATGATGTTGGAATTAAACGTGCCATCAAATTTAATTTTATAGATTCTACCATTGCGCTCAACCTGGCTTTTTTTGTTAACTCAGCTATCCTTATTTTGGCTGCTACTGCATTTTATAAAAATGGCTATTTTCAAGTTGCTGATATACAAGATGCACATAAATTGTTAACTGGAATTTTTGGAAGTTTAGCCCCTTCATTATTTGCCATTGCACTAATTGCTGCTGGCCAAAGTAGCACCATTACAGGAACACTTGCAGGCCAAATTGTAATGGAGGGTTATTTGAATTTACGCATCAGTCCTTGGTTGCGTAGAATAGTTACTCGTGTTATAGCAATTGTTCCTGCAATTTTTACCATTTTTTATTTTGGCGAGGATAAAGTGGGCGAATTACTTATTTTAAGTCAAGTTATTTTAAGCATACAATTGGGATTTGCGGTTATTCCATTGATACATTTTAATAGCAGTAAAAAAGTAATGGGTAAGTTTGTAATTAACAAATATGTTAAAGTACTGGCATGGGTTGCCGCCATTATTATTGTTTCGCTTAATATTAAATTAATAGGTGAGGAGTTAATCAAGTTTTTTGATACTCCAATTGGTGAGCTATTTTATGTTAGACTGATTGTTTTAATTATTGTTTTATATGCATTTACGTTATTGTGCTACATTACCTTCGAGCCTTTTTTATCTCGTAAAAGAGTTGCTAAATCTGTTATACCGCATGGTAAAGCCATTGTTTTAAATGAGGTAATAAAACCAAATTACAACCATGTTGCATTAGCTGTTGATTTTAGTAAGCAAGATGAAAATACATTGCATCATGCCCTTTCTTTAGGTGGTAAAAATGCGCGATATCTGCTTATTCATGTTGTTGAATCTGCGGGTGCTATACATATGGGTAATGATATTTTAGATAAAGAGGCACAATTTGATTTAGATAACCTAAAAGTATACCAACAAAGTTTGCAACAAAAAGGCTATGTGGTTGATGTAAAATTAGGATTTGGTAAATCAGCCCGAACAATAAGTAATATTATAAATCAAACAGATGCTGATATTTTGGTAATGGGTGCACATGGCCATAAAGGGTTGAAAGACATCATTTTTGGTAGTACGGTTGACAAAGTAAGGCATCAGGTTAAAATTCCAGTATTGATTGTAAAATAGTGACAAATGACTTGTAATTAATGACAGGTTTCGTATTTTTGTTGTTAAATAAATGGTTATGGAAGTAAATGAACCAACAGTTAGCTATGGCAGCACCGATGACAACACGGTGTTATCCATCATGCACATGATTCGTGGTGGTATTTCTTATTTTCAGTTTGATAAGGTTTCTAAAAAAATACCATTTACACTTTCCGAATGGAGTAATATGCTTCATATTAGTGAGCGTACCATTCAGCGTTATCAAGCGGAAAACAAATCATTTGAGCCGCTTCAATCAGAAAAAATCACGCAACTAACCATGCTGTGTAATTATGGTATACAAGTTTTTGGTACTTCGGATGTTTTTTTTAAATGGCTTAATGAGCCAAGTATTGCGCTTGGAGGGGCTGCACCAAAATCTTTTTTGGATAACAGTTTCGGCATTGATTACATAAAAAATGAACTTGGCCGTATAGAGCACGGTGTATTGGCATAGTAATTATGGTTGTATATCGATTGGCGCGTAAGGCTTTTAAAGATGACCTAAAGGGAATTGGAGCAGAAAAATTTGGTGGCAGGTGGAACAATATTGGCGTGCCTTTAGTTTAC